>NZ_LJCS01000029.1:0-54323 GCF_001280945.1 Photorhabdus heterorhabditis
CTAAACGGGCGTGTAATGTATCCAGTTCCTGTGTCCACAGGGTCAACGGTGTTTGCATCGAATCTTTCGCTATGTTGGCATGAGAACTTGGCGCATTATTACACAATATCTACGGCTGTAGTACTAGGTATCACTCGGCTCTGAGTGATACCCGGCTGTCCGGTAAACTCATCTGGATGCATCGGCTAGTATCAACCAGATTGAAGCACGGGAACTGGGCAAAACATTGATTCATGTGATTGGCAGGGAAGGTGATTTGGTGGGACATCTGTGTTAATTCAGTTCGCAGGGATTCCGGTGGTTAAGCAGCGGAAAAGAAGGCTACTAGGTTGACTATCAGAGCGAACCGCAAATACTTGTTCAAGTGGCAGAGGATCTGTCTTTTCACGTGGCTGGCTTGGTTGTTTATAAAGGCGAGAAAGAGGATTTGGTGATGTATAGCTACCTATGCATCTTTATATTATGCCGGTGAGAGCATCCTTTCGAGGTAAAAGATAGAATTGCAGGCTCAAAGGATATCGCCTGCAATTCCTGCTTTAAATATTGGCTTTGAATTAACGTTTCAATGCTTCTGATAATTCATCACGCATTTCGGCCAGAATATCTTTAACAACGCGTGGATTACCCGCAACAAGATTACCGGAATGAATGTAATTATGGCCGCCAACGAAATCAGTAATGATACCGCCAGATTCACGAACTAATAGTTCACCGCCCATAAAATCCCACGGCTTTAGGCCAATTTCAAAGTAACCATCAACCCGGCCAGCCGCAACATAAGCCAGATCCAGCGCTGCTGAACCTGTACGGCGGAAGTCAGCGCAACGCACAAATAATTTGCCAAGAGTATTAATGAAAACAGTGGAATGCTGTTTTGCTTTAAATGGAAAACCTGTTGCCAGAATAGTGCCATCCAGATCGCGGGCATTGGTGCCACGCAGACGGTAACCATTCAACTGTGCACCTTGACCACGGGTTGAGGTGAAAAGCTCATTACGCATTGGATCATAAACAACGGCAACTTCGGTACGGCCTTTAATGCGAACTGCAATAGAAACAGCGAAATGGGGGAGACGTTTGATAAAGTTAGTGGTGCCATCCAGTGGATCGATTACCCATTGAATATCATCATCTTCGCCTGCTAGTTCGCCACTTTCTTCCGTAATAATCGTGTGTTTAGGATAAGATTTGCGGATAACGTCGATAATCAGCGCTTCTGCGGCTTTGTCAATGTTGGTCACAAAGTCGTTATTACCTTTTTGACTCGCTTCAACCGCGTCAGGAGTTTCATAATTCTTGGCAATCAGGTTGCCGGCCTTACGCGCAGCGCGTATGGCGATGGTCAGCATCGGATGCATGGGGTATCTTCCACTAGGATGTTAAAGAACGGATAATTAATCGGCGCGCAGTATAGCAGTAGTTCGGAAAAATGACTAATACTGTGTTAAGATATTTGATTCTTATAACTAGTCCAGAAGTTGTCATGTTAGAAAATATCCGCATTATCTTGGTTGAAACTTCCCACACTGGGAATATGGGTTCAACTGCCCGGGCAATGAAAACAATGGGATTAACCAATCTTTATTTGGTTAATCCCTTGGTTCAGCCAGATTCTCATGCGATTGCCCTTTCTGCGGGTGCCAGCGACGTTATTGGTAATGCGACTATTGTTGATAGTTTGGATAAAGCTTTGGCTGGTTGCGAACTGGTAATTGGCACCAGTGCTCGTTCAAGAACCCTTTCATGGCCGATGGTCGAACCTCGTGAATGTGGTGAACGGAGTGTTCAAGAAGCAGAACATGCACCTGTTGCTATTGTCTTTGGGCGTGAGCGTGTAGGGCTAACTAATGAAGAATTGCAGAAGTGTCATTATCATCTGAATATCCCGACTAACTCAGAATACAGTTCATTAAATCTGGCAATGGCGGTTCAGCTTGTGAGTTATGAAATCCGTATGGCCTATCTCGCGCGTCAGGATAAAGTTGAGCAGGAAACAAATGAGACTGAATATCCATTAGTTGATGATATGGAGCGTTTTTATCATCACCTTGAACAGGTATTACATGATTCTGGTTTCATCAGGAAAGCACATCCAGGCCAAATAATGAATAAATTAAGACGGCTTTTTACCCGTGCTCGTCCAGAGATGCAGGAACTGAATATTCTGCGTGGCATACTGACCTCGGTTGAAAAATGGGCGAAGAAATAGTTGAGTAAATTACTAGGTTAAATAGTTGACTAAAATACTCAGGAATGACACAATTTCATTCATATTTCACCACGGGGTAATTCATTTATGAGATTGACATCTAAAGGGCGTTATGCAGTAACTGCCATGCTTGATGTGGCGTTACACTCACAAGAAGGTCCGGTGCCCTTGGCCGACATTTCTGAGCGTCAGGGTATTTCCCTCTCCTACCTTGAACAATTATTTTCTCGCTTGCGTAAAAATGGTCTGGTTTCAAGCGTCCGTGGTCCGGGTGGCGGTTATTTGCTGGGCAGAGATGCCGATAAAATTGTCGTTGCCGAAGTTATTTTCGCTGTTGATGAATCGGTAGATGCTACCCGTTGCCAGGGTAAAGAAGGGTGTCAAGGCGGTGATCGCTGTTTGACACATGCTTTATGGCGCGATTTAAGTGATCGTATTACCAGTTTCCTGAGTAGTATTAGTTTAAAAGAATTAGTTAATAATCAAGAAGTGTTAGATGTTGCTGATCGTCAAGATAACGATAAACGCCGTACGCCTAATGGCAGAGCACAAGAAACAATTAATGTCAATCTGCGCGCATAAGCAGAACTTGTGATGAATTGAAGTATTAGAAGTAGGGAGCATGTAAGCAATGAAATTACCCATTTATTTAGACTACTCAGCAACGACACCGGTTGATCCGCGTGTTGCTGAAAAAATGATGCAATATCTGACCATGGACGGGGTATTTGGTAACCCGGCTTCCCGTTCTCACCGTTTTGGCTGGCAGGCTGAAGAAGCGGTTGATATTGCCCGTAATCAGATTGCTGATTTAGTGGGTGCTGATCCGCGTGAAATTGTTTTCACTTCCGGCGCAACTGAATCAGACAATCTTGCTATTAAAGGTGCGGCTAATTTTTATCAGAAAAAAGGCAAGCACATCATCACCAGCAAAACTGAACATAAAGCGGTTTTGGATACTTGCCGTCAGCTAGAGCGTGAAGGATTTGAAGTCACTTATCTGGCACCTCAAAGCAATGGGCTGATTGATTTAAAAGATCTGGAAGCCGCAGTGCGTGATGACACTATTTTGATCTCTATCATGCACGTTAACAATGAAATTGGTGTGGTACAGGATATCGCTGCTATTGGCGAAATGTGTCGCAGTCGCAGTATCATTTTTCATGTTGATGCCACTCAGAGCGTAGGTAAGCTGACTATCGACCTGACTAAACTGAAAGTTGATCTGATGTCTTTCTCCGCGCATAAAATTTATGGGCCGATGGGGATTGGTGCGCTGTACGTTCGCCGTAAACCACGCATTCGTATTGAAGCTCAGCAACATGGTGGCGGTCATGAACGTGGTATGCGTTCCGGCACTTTACCTGTTCACCAAATTGTCGGTATGGGTGAAGCGTATCGCATTGCTAAACAAGAGATGGAAAGCGAATCTCAGCGTCTGCGCGGTCTGCGTTTACGCCTGTGGAATGGTATTAAAGATATCGAAGAAGTTTTCCTCAACGGCGACTTGGAACACGGCGCGCCACACATTCTGAATGTCAGCTTCAACTATGTTGAAGGCGAATCACTGATGATGTCATTAAAGGATCTGGCGGTTTCTTCGGGTTCTGCATGTACTTCCGCAAGTTTGGAACCCTCCTACGTATTGCGTGCGTTGGGTATGAATGACGAACTGGCACACAGTTCTATCCGTTTCTCTTTAGGGCGCTTTACCACGGAAGAGGAGATAGACTACGCCATTGAACTGATTCACAAATCTATTGGCCGCTTACGTGAACTTTCTCCACTGTGGGAAATGTTTAAACAAGGTGTAGATCTTAACAGTATCGAATGGTCTCATCACTAATTAAACGGCTTTGGGAGTAACAACTATGGCTTACAGCGAAAAAGTAATTGATCACTATGAAAACCCACGCAACGTTGGTTCTTTTGATAATGAAGATCCAATGGTTGGTAGCGGCATGGTCGGTGCACCGGCGTGTGGTGATGTCATGAAACTGCAAATCAAAGTCAATAATGAAGGCATTATTGAAGATGCGCGTTTCAAAACCTATGGTTGCGGTTCTGCAATTGCTTCCAGCTCTTTAGTTACTGAATGGATGAAGGGCAAATCTCTGGAGCAGGCAGAAGCGATTAAAAATACTGAAATTGCAGATGAATTAGAACTGCCACCAGTGAAAATTCACTGTTCTATTCTGGCAGAAGATGCAATTAAAGCAGCTATTGCGGATTACAAAAGTAAACGCCAGGGCAAATAATTGCCCTTGAGAATAAGAAAATAGAATATGAATTTGGTGGATACTGGCTGTTTATATACCCAATAGATTTCAAGATGGATCGCGACCGCAAGGGAGCGAATCCCCGGGAGCATATACCCAATAGATTTCAAGTTGCAGTGCGGCGGCAAGTGAACGCAGCCAACAAAGCAGCAGCTTGAAAGATGAAGGGTATAGATAACTCTGTGACCGGGGTGAGAGAGTGCTGCCAACAAAGAGGCAACTTGAAAGATAACAGGTATATCATCCAGTATCCGCCTTTGCTGGTTTTGAAAAGTGAGGTTGTTGTATGTCAATTTCCCTTACAGAAAGTGCTGCACAACGCGTTTCGTCATTCCTAAGTAACCGTGGAAAAGGTGTTGGTTTACGCCTTGGCGTCAGAACATCAGGCTGCTCAGGTATGGCATATCTGCTTGAATTTGCTGATGTGATTAACGAAGACGACACCGTGTTTGAAGATAAGGGTGTCAAAGTTATCGTAGATGGCAAGAGCATGGTCTATCTCAACGGTACAGAACTGGATTTTGTTAAAGAGGGCCTTAACGAAGGCTTTAAATTCAACAACCCGAATATTTCCAGCGAATGTGGTTGTGGAGAAAGTTTTAACGTTTAATTCCGTTTTTCGGCTAAATCCAGAGAATAAGTTTAGATTATGGACTATTTCACTCTATTCGGGCTGCCGGCTCGTTATGCTATTGACCGTGAACAACTGACAAACTGTTATCAGGAATTGCAGCGTCAGTTTCACCCTGATCGCTTTGCTAGTCAGCCGGAGCGCGAAAAAGCGCTGGCGTTGCAGCAGGCAGCGACTATCAATGATGGCTATCAAACGCTTAAACACCCATTGAAACGTGCTGAATATATACTCTCCTTACATGGTTTTGATTTAGCCAACGAGCAACACACCATGAATGACAATGCTTTCCTGATGGAACAGCTTATGTTGCGGGAAGAGTTAGAATTCATTGAAAATAAAGCCGATGCAGAAATGGCATTGGCAGATTTTGCTGCCCGTCTGAACGGGATGATTAAAACCCGTAGTCAGCAAATGGAGCAACAATTGAATGAACAGCAGTGGGAACAGGCAGCCGATACTGTTCGTAAATTGCGTTTTCTGGATAAATTGCAACAGCAAGTTGAACAACTAGAAGAACGTTTACTGGACGACTTTTAAGGAACGCGTATATGGCTTTATTACAAATCAGCGAGCCGGGTTTATCTGCTGTACCACATCAACGTCGTTTGGCTGCCGGTATTGATTTAGGTACAACGCATTCATTAGTTGCCACCGTTCGTAGTGGGCAAGCGGAAACCCTGATGGATAGTGAAGATCGTTACCTGCTTCCTTCGGTTGTTCACTATCATGAAAAGGGTACTGAAATTGGTTGGTTGGCTCGTCAACAGGCTGCACGTGATCCCGTTAATACCATCAGTTCTGTGAAGCGCATGATGGGACGCTCTCTGATTGATATTCAACAACGTTATCCTAATCTTCCTTATCAATTTCAGGCGAGTGAGAATGGGTTGCCATTAATCAATACGGCAATAGGTTTGGTCGATCCTATTCAGGTTTCTTCTGAAATTCTTAAATTGTTGGCACAGCGTGCAGAAGAAACACTGGATGGTAAGCTTGATGGCGTTGTGATCACTGTTCCTGCCTATTTTGATGATGCACAGCGTCAGGGCACAAAAGACGCGGCTCGTTTAGCTGGATTACATGTTCTGCGCTTGCTTAACGAACCGACTGCCGCTGCAATTGCTTATGGACTGGATTCTGGTCAGGAAGGTGTGATTGCTGTTTATGATTTAGGTGGCGGTACATTTGACGTTTCTATTCTCCGATTGAGCCGTGGTGTATTTGAAGTGCTGGCAACCGGTGGTGACACTGCGCTTGGGGGAGATGATTTCGATTTGATGCTCGTTGACTGGATTCGTGAACAGGCAGGTATCAGCAGTCGGGATGACCACAGTCTACAACGTCAGCTATTGGATATTGCCACTCAGGTAAAAATTGCCTTAAGTGATACCGATGTTGCAGCAATAAATATTGCCGACTGGCAGGGGAAAATCACCCGTTCCGAATTTGAAGCACTGATTACACCGTTAATAAAACGTACTTTGCTGGCAAGTCGCCGGGCGTTGAAAGATGCAGAAGTCTCTGCGGATGAAGTGTTACAAGTGGTGATGGTGGGTGGTTCAACCCGTGTACCACTGGTTCGTCACATGGTTGGGAAGTTTTTTGGTCGTGAACCATTGACTTCAATTGATCCTGATAAAGTTGTGGCTATCGGTGCTTCGATTCAGGCGGATATTTTGGTAGGCAACAAACCAGACAGCGACATGCTGTTATTGGATGTGATTCCGCTTTCACTGGGGCTAGAAACCATGGGTGGCTTGGTTGAAAAAGTTATCCCCCGCAATACAACCATTCCCGTAGCAAGAGCACAGGAATTCACGACCTTCAAAGACGGTCAGAGTGCAATGAGTATTCATGTGGTGCAAGGGGAAAGAGAATTGGTGAATGATTGCCGTTCACTGGCCCGTTTTACACTGCGTGGTATTCCGCCATTACCGGCTGGTGGTGCCCATATCCGGGTGACTTTCCAGGTAGATGCTGATGGCTTGCTGAGCGTCAGCGCATTGGAAAAATCGACTGGTGTGGAAGCCGCTATTCAGGTGAAACCTTCCTATGGTTTATCTGATGAAGAAATAGCTCGCATGATAAAAGATTCTATGACAAATGTTCAGGAGGATATCAATGCGCGCAAACTGGCAGAACAAAAAGTAGAAGCGGCGCGGGTACTGGAAAGTGTCACCCGTGCGTTAGAAAAAGATGCTGATTTACTGAATGAACAAGAGCAGGCGGCGATTGATGCCGCTGTAGAAATACTTATAAAAAGCGTTCAGGGGAGTGATCCTCAAATTATAGAGAACGCAATTAAACAACTGGACAAGCAAACGCAGGAATTCGCTGCGCGTCGGATGGATACATCTATTCGTCGTGCATTGGCGGGCCATTCTGTGGATGAGATTTAATTATGCCGAAAATTGTATTTTTACCTCATAACGATCTTTGCCCTGATGGTGCAGTGCTGGAAGCTAGAGAAGGGGAATCCATTCTGGATGTTGCATTGCGCAATGGGATTGAAATTGAACATGCTTGTGAAAAATCCTGTGCTTGCACAACTTGCCACTGTATCGTTCGTGAAGGCTTCGATTCACTGGAAGAGAGCTCTGAACTGGAAGATGACATGTTGGATAAAGCCTGGGGGCTGGAGCCGGAAAGTCGTCTGAGTTGTCAGGCCAGAGTCTCTGATGAAGATTTGGTAATAGAAATTCCAAAATACACTATTAACCATGCTCGTGAGCACTGATTGGCAGGAGAAATATATAAATGAGCCTGAAATGGTCTGACAGTCGTGAAATTGCGGAAGCGCTGTATGACAAGTTTCCTGATCTAGACCCAGAAACAGTTCGCTTTACTGATATGCATCAGTGGATTTGTGAATTAGATGATTTTGATGACGCTCCCGAGAAATCTAATGAAAAGATTCTGGAAGCTATTCTTTTGGTCTGGTTGGATGAATTTGAATAACAAAATAGCATTAATTTGTTATTTATTCCTATGGTTTTGAGGTAGGCTGAACTTCAATGAAAAACTGGCTTTGGCCAGTTTTTTTATAGGGTTAATATCTGGCAGGCGAATAATTATGTAGGTAGAAGCTTGAATAAGCTCCTCACTGCCATCAAGCGGTAATAATAAGAGGTGAAAAAAATGACTAAACAAATCATGCCAATAACACTGTCTTATGAACCAGCAGCAGTTTGCTGGGGTGAAAAAGCGTTGATTAGTTCCAGTGATCAAGGGGTGACCATTCATCTGGTTGGTAAAGGTAAATTAGGCGCTGTTCAACGTGCCGGACGTAAAATTGACGGACAGGGAATTCGTCATGTGGCTTTGGTTGGCGAAGGTTGGGATTTAGAGAAAAGTTGGGCTTTCTGGCAAGGATTTCGTGCGCCAAAAGGTAAACGTTCTATTGAATGGCCTCAATTGCCTGCGGCTGAAAAACAAGAATTGGAAAACAGAATTAAAATTATTGATTGGGTACGTGACACCATCAATATGTCAGCTGAAGAGCTTGGGCCGGAACAATTGGCGAAACGTGCTATTGACCTAATGTGTGGTATTGCTGGTGATGCGGTAAGTTATCGCATTACTAAAGGCGAAGATTTACGTGAACAGGGTTATGCAGGTATTCATACCGTTGGTCGTGGTTCTTCCCGCGATCCGATTCTGCTGGCATTGGATTACAACCCAACTGACAACTCGCAAGCGCCCGTATTCGCTTGTCTGGTTGGTAAAGGCATTACATTTGATACCGGCGGCTACAGCTTAAAACAATCTTCTTTTATGGATTCCATGAAAGCAGATATGGGCGGAGCGGCAACACTGGCGGGAGCATTGGCTCTGGCGATCAATCGAGGTCTGAAACAGCGTGTTAAACTGTTCCTCTGTATTGCGGATAATATGGTCAGTGGTAATGCCTTTAAATTGGGTGATATTATCCGTTACCGCAATGGAAAATCTGTTGAAGTGATGAACACCGATGCGGAAGGTCGTCTGGTTCTGGCTGATGGTTTGATTGATGCCAGCAAAGAGAAAGCTAAATTAATTATTGATGCGGCAACCCTGACAGGTGCAGCGAAAGCGGCTGTGGGTAATGACTATCACTCTATATTCAGCTTTGATGATAAACTGGCGGCGGATCTGCTAGCTGCTTCTGAATCTGAAAATGAATTGTTCTGGCGCCTGCCATTGGCTGAATTCCATCGTAGCCAACTGCCATCAAATTTTGCTGATCTGAATAATGTTGCGGCACCATCACATACGGCTGGTGCCAGCACAGCGGCGGCTTTCCTCTCTCACTTTGTGGAAGAATACCAAAAAGGTTGGATTCACATTGATTGCTCGGCAACTTACCGTAAATCTGCTGTAGAACATTGGTCTGCTGGTGCAACGGGTTATGGTGTTCGTTCGATTGCAAATCTGTTGTTGGCAAAAGCGAAATAATTCTATTTTGTATAAAAATTGATTGGAGATTTTTATGAGTTCATTAAGTGAGTTGGTTTCGGTTGAGGTTAATGTTCCAAGTGGCAGCGCGATAACACTCAGCCAGCCGGAAGAGTATCCTTCACAGCTCATTGACGCTCTGGTCAGTTTATTTAGCCAGCGTAAACCTGTCCGCCGTGCTTTTATCATTCAGGCTCATGATAAAAATGTGGATGAAAAGCCCAATTTATTAATTGGACTGGAAATGAATGGTACGTCGGATGAAGTTGAACAGTTAATTCAAGAGGCCGGTAGTATTGCCTGTGAATACACTTCCGAAGAAGAACCTATTGATTTTTGCTTGGTTGATGAAAAAGAGTGTGGTATTAGCCATTATTTGATTCAGCATACGCAACCATTTTACCAGCGTAAACTAGGCAGTTGGTTACGAGGGAATATTCCGGTAACGAATACATAATCAATTCGATCGTGGCGAGGTTGGGCGGGGTAGCAATAAAAGAACGGACAGGTTTCCCCCGTGACTTCGCCACGATTTTGATACTATCGGATGCTTATTTTCTAATTCTTATTGAGTTTTATTTAAAATAGATTTGAATATTTATAGGGTTAATATTTCAATTGAATTTAATGTTATTTTTTTAAATAGGGATAATATATTGTTTTATTTCTGAAATAATGATTGAATTATGGTTCAATATTAATTGATTTATTTCATTAATAACTTACATATACCCAATAGATTTCAAGATGCATTGCGACGGCAAGAGAACGCATCCCCGGGAGCATAGAGAACTCTGTGACTGGGGTAAATGAACGCAGCCAACAAAGCAGCAGCTTGAAAGATGAAGGGTATAAAACTATACAGTTATGAGCTTAAATTAAATGGATTAATATTGTATTTGAGAGTCTATTTTATTAATTACAATAATATCCTGTTGAATTTTCATGTGAGATAATATATTTATCTTTGTTGGTAAATATATGTTGTGCAACAAGGGATAATAATTATGTGTTAATATTGCAAGGCGATAAATATAATAGAGAGATAGTCATTTTATGTTGAAAAATTAACTGACAGAAAATAAGTGATAATTTGTGATCTGCTTATAAGAATGTGACGATATAAACGCTTTTCATTGTTTTATTGATGTACATCAATGCTATTGTTACCCGTATCGTTTAATAGAAGTATGACTTCAACAAAATTAATGGATATACCATGTCATTAAAAATAACTGTACTCCTGGAAAATAAAACATCTGATTCATATTTGATAGCTAAGCCTGGTTTAAGCCTTTTACTTGAGGACGGTGAAGAGAAGATAATTTTTGATACCGGCCCGGATGACAGCTATATCGAGAATGCAAACAGGATGGGAATATCTATTGATGATATATCTAAGATTGTTATCTCTCATGGACATTCTGACCATATCGGTGGTGTTAATTATTTCCCTCATAATGCTAAATTAATATGTCATCCTGATGCATTAAATGAGAGATATTATGGGGTTAAGTTCAAAAACAGTGTTTTAAAGTTTAAAAAAATGTCGGGTAAAATTAATAAAAGAATCAAGAAGAAAGTTTTTTTTCGTTTGACAAAATCGCATATGAAGATAAGTGAACGATTTGTTTTTTCAGGAGAAATAACAAATAATCATCGAAAATCCTATGGTTTAGTAAAAAAAAGTTCTTGGGCCAATGACTATATATTTGATGATAGTGCTTTAATTTGGAAAAGTGATCACGGGCTTGTTATTATTGTTGGGTGTGGTCATTCTGGTATTTGTGAAATAATTAACCACGCTAAAATAATTACAGGTGTGGATAAAGTATTCGCAGTAATAGGTGGATTCCATTTGAGGAGAGCATTACCGACCGAATTATTGAAGATTAGAGAGTTCTTCATAAAAGAAAATATCAAAGAAGTCTATGGGTGTCATTGTACGGGTAGTTGGGGAAGGCTTTGGCTGCCAAATGCTAAGGGGTTGAAAACAGGACAAGTGTTACTGGTAGGGTAATGGTGATGAGATTTATTCAGAACGTAAATTTTCATGCAGATTTTTATTGGGTTACTACTCAATTTTTCCCGATGTTAAGAATTGGAGTCCTTGTCTTACTTAAACCATTTAGCCTATAAATAACGATTGGTGAATATTTCCATTACTGACTTTATTGACATTTATTATTGCATTTTTTCTCATAGAGGGCTTTGTCGGCATTTTCTAAAAAAAGACTTAAAAAACAAAAATTTTGTACAAGTAATCATTGCCACTTTTGGTAATAAAGTGGCATGATGTACCTGTATATTATTCTTAATATTAATGTTTTCTATATTGAATTATATCTTATTAATTCTATTAAGTTTGGTTATTATTAACTATAATTTGCTTATTTGCTTATTTGCTTATTTGCTTATTTGCTTATTTGCTTATTTGCTTATTTGCTTATTTGCTTATTTGCTTATTTGCTTATTTAACTCCCGTTAATATATTGTTTAATATTCTCTTATTTTTCGTGATTTATAAAGAAATATATACCCAATAGATTTCAAGTTGCAGTGCGGCGGCAAGTGAACGCATCCCCAGGAGCATAGATAACTATGTGACTGGGGTAAGTGAACGTAGCCAACAAAGCAGCAGCTTGAAAGATGAAGGGTATAGCTTAATAAATGTTATTTACGCCAAATTAAGGAATTAAAAATTTTATTCATTTATGAAATATATAGAGTTCTTAATCATAGATTAAAGCTATAAATTCAAATATATTTATTGCATTCTATGATATTTAATTCGTTAAAAAAGAGTTATTATATGAACTTAATGTTTGTATATTGTCACTATTCAAATAGTGCAATATTACTTAATCTGTTTGCGTTAAATTAATGTATTGATTTGTAAAGTTATTCATTAAATCCTATTACTGATTGGTTGGGATAAGATAGGGGTTACGGTCATGAATCAAGGTCAATTCTGGCATCGGCCAGAAAGAAAAAGGCGTTATTTTGCGGTGATTTTGGCTTCTTTGCTGGTGCTTTCTGGTTGTGACCAGTCTGACAGTTCTGATAATAATAAAACCGCTCAATCACAATCCACAGAAATTCAAAGCGAAAAAACATCTCTGCAATCAAATGTTCCACCAAAATTAGTAAAACAGAAAGATGCGGCATCATTGGCTGAGTTGGCAAAACGCTACGCGGGTAAAGAGGTGACAATTTTAGATGCTTCTGAGCTTCAACTTGATGGTGCCAGCGCAATGGTGGTGACATTTTCTGTTCCGTTAGATCCAAATCAAAATTTTGCCCAGAATGTCCATTTGGTCGATGTAAAAGAAGGCAAACTTGATGGTGCTTGGGAACTGTCAGATAACATGATGGAACTCCGTCTGCGTCATTTGCCTCCATCCCGTCAGTTGCAATTGGTCGTAGATAAAGGGGTTAAAGGTATTAATGAGCGTCAGCTTGAAGCGGATTATGAGAAAACTCTGACAACAGAGACGATTTCTCCCTCTGTCGGTTTTGCCAGTAAGGGATCTCTGTTGCCAAGTAAAGTCGCAGAAGGTTTACCTGTGTTGGCACTCAATGTTAATCACGTTGATGTTAATTTTTTCAGGATCAAAGAGACAGCGCTGCCTTCTTTTATTGCCCAGTGGCAATATCGCAATAACCTAAATGACTGGGAATCTGAAGACATTCTTAAAGATGCGGAATTGGTTTATACCGGTCGTTTCGATCTCAATCCAACGTTAAATACCCGCGAAAAATTGCTATTGCCATTAAATAACATTAAAGCATTGCAGCAAGATGGTGTTTATATGGCGGTGATGCAACAGGCGGGTAAATACACCGATACCAATCCGGCAACCATGTTCACGTTAAGCGACGTTGGGGTTTCTGTGCATAGTTATCTGGATCAGATGGATGTGTTTACCCAATCTCTGGAGCAAGGCAGTAGCTTGAAAGGCGTGGAAGTACGCTTGTTGGATGATAAAGGGCAGTTATTGTCAAAGACAATGACAGATGGTGATGGACACGCAAGTCTGGAGAAAAGTGCAAAAGCTAAATTACTGCTTGCCACTCGTGATGGGCAAACCAGTATGATCGATTTGGTGTCACCCGCGCTGGATCTGTCTGAATTTGATATCGCAGGTCCACAAGGGTACAGCAAACAGTTTTTTGTCTTTGGGCCTCGTGATCTTTATCGCCCCGGTGAAACTTTGATTGTGAATGGTCTGTTGCGTGATGGTGATGGTCGTGCAATTAAAAGCCAGCCGGTCAAAGTTGATGTGTTGAAAACGGATGGTCAGGTAGTCCAGAGTTTTGTCTGGCAACCTGAAAATGGGTTGTATCAGTATCACTACGCTATTCCTCAATCAGCGGATACCGGTCTCTGGTCGTTACGTTTTGATTTGGGTGATAACAAGTTTCGTTACTATAAGTTTAATGTAGAAGATTTTATGCCAGAGCGTATGGCGCTGGAAATTAGCAGTGAATTGCAGCCGGTGATGAAAAATCACAATGTGGATTTTGCCATTAAAGGCCGTTACTTGTACGGTGCACCTGCGGCGAATAATCGCTTGCAAGGGCAATTATTTCTGCGTCCAGACCGTGATGCGGTAGCAAAACTACCTGGCTATGAATTTGGTGCTATCAATGAAGAAAATCTCAGTCGTACATTAGATGAGTTTGATCTCATTCTGGATAGTGATGGTGGAACTGCACTGGATGTTAAGGCGGAAAATTGGAGTTCAGTCACATCACCGGTAAAAGTGATTGTACAGGCAAGCCTGCTTGAGTCTGGTGGTCGCCCGGTTACACGTCGTGTTGAGCAAACTGTGTGGCCAGCCGAAAAACTGGTTGGTATTCGTCCATTGTTTGGTCGGAAACAGGTTTATGACTATCGTACTGGTCGCGACCAAAGCCGTTATAACGTGGATGAAAATTCATTAGCTGAATTTGAGCTGGTCTATGCGGACGCCAATGGTAAAAAATATGTGGCGAAAGATCTGACCGCCCGTCTGGTTTATGAACGTCGTGATTATTATTGGCGTTGGTCGGATGGTGAAGGTTGGCAATCAGGTTATGATCAGAAAGATCTGGTGATGGCAGACGAGCATATCCAGATTGCTCAGGATGGTACGGCAAAAGTCAGCTTCCCGGTTGATTGGGGTTCGTACCGTATTGAAGTGGTTAATCCAGAAAATCAATTAGTGACCAGCGTTAATTTCTGGGCCGGTTATTCATGGCAGGACAATACAGGAGGCACAGGAGCTGTTCGTCCTGATCAGGTGAAATTGTCTCTGGATAAACCGGCTTATCAGGTGGGCGAGAAAGTAAAATTGCATATGGTTGCACCACAGGCGGGCAAAGGTTATTTGTTGGTGGAATCCAGTGAAGGGCCGCTCTGGTGGCAGGAAATTAATGTGCCGGAGCAAGGTCTGGATGTGGAAGTGCCGATCAATAAAGAGTGGCGTCGTCATGACCTTTATCTGACTGCCGTGGTTGTACGTCCGGGTGATAAATCTCGTCAGGCGACACCGAAACGGGCCATTGGCGTGTTGCACCTGCCGTTGGCTGATGAAAATCGTAGACTGGATTTGACGCTATCCGCCCCAGAAAAAATGCGTCCGAATCAGGATTTGACCGTTAAAGTTAAAGCAACACCACAGCCAGGGCAACCATTGCCTAAACAGGTTAATGTGTTGCTTTCTGCTGTCGATACCGGGGTGTTGAATGTCACGAACTTTAAAACCCCGGACCCCTACCAGGTCTTTTTGGGTCGTAAACGTTACAGCGTCGATCAATATGATGTGTATGGTCAGTTGATTGAAGGTGATGGTCGGTTGGCGAATCTGCGTTTTGGCGGTGATGGTGATGAGAATGCGCTTGATCGCGGAGGTAGAAAACCACTGACTGAAGTCAATATTATTGCTGAACAGGCACAGCCCGTAGCGTTGAATGAAAAAGGAGAAGGGGAGATTGTTCTGCCAATTCCTGATTTCAATGGTGAATTGAGGCTGATGGCTCAGGCGTGGAGTGAGAACGAGTTCGGTCATGGTGAAAGCAAAATTACCATTGTTGCACCGGTGATTACACAGATGGCATTACCGCGCTTTATGGCTGGTGGTGATCATTCATTGCTATCGCTGGATCTCACTAATTTGACTGAACAGACGCAAGATCTGACTTTAAACTTTACGACTGATGGTCTGATCAAATTAGAAGGTGCTGCCAACAAGGAAATAACCTTGGAAAAAGGTAAACGTATGACAGTTGAAATTCCTGTTACAGCGGATCGTGGTTTTGGTCAGGGGGAAATTTTCCTGACAGTCGATGGCCTTAATTTACCGGGTGAAAATCTGAAACAGTATAAAAATAGCTGGAAGATTGGAGTGCGTCCGGCACAACCGGCGGAAACCATGCTGTTTGCTGATGTTATCCATCAGGGAGAAAATTGGCAGTTACCGTTAGATGCAATATCGGGTTTAGCGCCAGAAACGCTCGAAGGTCAGTTGTTACTAACCAGCCGTCCGCCGTTACAGATTTCGCGTTATATCCGAGAACTGTACGCCTATCCGTATGGTTGTCTTGAGCAGACTATTAGTGGACTTTATCCATCGCTTTATTCAAATGAAGCAGAATTGAAAAAATTGGGTATCAAAACGGAAAGTGACAGCAAACGTCGGACGAGTATTGATGAGGGGATTATCCACTTGTTAAGTATGCAGCGCCACGACGGTGGATTTGCCTTGTGGGATAGGGCCGGAGATGAAGAATATTGGTTAACGGCTTATGCTACCGATTTTCTGTTCCGTGCAAGTCAGAGAGGCTATAGCGTACCGAATGATGCACTAAATTCTGCCAATAACCGTCTGTTGCGTTATTTACAGGATAAGAATGTCATTAACTATCGCTACAGTCAGAATCAGGAAGCAATGCGGTTCTCAGCTCAGGCTTATGCTGGTTTGGTGCTTGCCAGTCAGCAGAAAGCGCCGTTAGGTGCCCTAAGACAAGTTTATGAACGCCGTTCTCAGGCAGGAAATGGCTTGTCATTAGTACAATTGGGAGTTGCACTGAAACTGATGGGTGATAACACCAGAGCAGATGAAGCGGTTCGCTTGGGAATCAATAAAAATCGTCATGATGAGTTCGGATTGGGGGATTACGGTAGTGCTATCCGTGACAACGCCCTGATTGTCGCGCTGTTGACTGAAAATAATATATTGCCAAAAGATCGTGATGAAAAATTGCTGGAGCTGTCTGATGAGTTGCCATCCCGTAACTATTTTTCAACTCAGGAGAGTAATTCACTCTATCTGGCAGGGCGTTTCTTTATAAATGCTTCGGAACAACCATGGGCAGCGGTAGTTAATCAGCAAGTGCCGCCGTTGAGCAGCAGCAGATCATGGAATCAGGTGATGAATGCAGAGCAGATCCTGCAAGGAGTTAATATCAGCAATCGTGGTAACAGTACGCTCTATTCTCGTTTGAATGTCGTCGGTTATCCACAATATTCACCGAAACCCTACTCTAATGTATTGAACATCCAGCGTAGTTATCTAGATCTAAATGGTAATCCGGTTTCTATTGATCGTCTGAGAAGTGGTGAAATGGTAGTGGTGAAGCTGGTGGTCAACTCAGATAAATCAGTACCGGATGCTTTGGTTGTTGATTTGCTGCCTGCCGGTTTAGAAGTGGAAAACCAGAACCTGGCTAATAGCAGTGCCAGTTTGAGCGATAGTGCTACTAATCTCCAGGAATTGATTGGTGATATGCAGCAGGTGACTATTCGTCATACTGAATATCGTGATGATCGGTATGTGGCAGCGGTCGCAGTTGATCCCTATCAGCCGGTGACGTTGCTGTATTTGGCTCGTGCGGTGACACCGGGTGTCTACACGATTCCGGCACCTCAGGTTGAATCTATGTATGTCCCTTACTGGCGAGCGGTGGGATCTACCCCTGAAAAATTGGAAGTTGTCCGCTAAACCTAGCCCTTACGCCTAAGCGTAAGGGCTGATTTCTTATCAGGTATTCCAAATCGATGAAAAAAACATATCGCCTCATTTGGTTGATTGTGCTGTCGTTGTTCCTGATCCCGGCGAGTCTATGGCTAGCAGATAAAGTTTGGCCTTTGCCATTGCGTGAAGCCAAAATGGCACGGATTGTCGTGAGTGAGGATGGTACTCCGCTTTGGCGTTTTGCCGATGATGAAGGGGTTTGGCGCTACCCGGTAACACTGAATCAAGTGTCACCGGAATATATTCAGGCACTACTGACTTATGAAGATCGCTGGTTCTATCAACATCCAGGAATTAACCCGATTTCTCTTGTCAGGGCGGCTTGGCAAGATATACGAGCAGGTAAAATTTTGTCGGGCGGGAGTACGTTGTCAATGCAGGTTGCCCGGTTGATTGATCCGCATTCACGTACCTTGAGCGGGAAGTTGAAACAAATCGGGCGTACATTACAGCTTGAGTGGCACTACTCTAAAGATGACATTCTTGAAATGTATCTGAATCGTGCCCCGTTTGGTGGTACGTTGCAAGGAATTGGAGCGGCGAGTTGGGCTTATCTGGGAAAACCGCCATCTGAGCTTTCTTCAGGAGAAGCCGCTTTATTGGCTGTTTTGCCACAGGCACCCAGCCGTTTAAGGCCAGATCGTTATCCTGAACGAGCACAGTCTGCCCGTAATAAGGTTTTGCAACGATTGGCAGAGTATAAAATCTGGCCGGAAGAGAAAGTGGCGGATATTCGGCAAGAAACATTGTGGTTAGCGCCTCGGCAGGTGCCACAGCTTGCGCCGCTTCTTGCCAGACGAATGGCTAAAGGTCGTCGTCAGGAAATCATCAAAACAACGATTGATGTGGGATTACAACGCCAGCTTGAGGATATGGCGGTAAATTGGAAGTATCAGTTATCGGATAAAACTTCAGTCGGGGTATTAGTGGTCGATCACACTGATATGGCGGTAAAAGCTTATATTGGTTCTCTTGATTTCCGGGATGACAGCCGTTTTGGTCATGTTGATATGATAAGTTCATGGCGTTCGCCAGGATCAACGCTGAAACCATTTTTGTATGCCATGGCGTTGGATGATGGGCTGATTCATGGGGAGTCACTTTTACAGGATGTGCCTCGCCGCTTTGATTATTACCGTCCGGGAAATTTTGACAGTGGTTTTAATGGCCCGGTCAGTGCCAGTGAGGCATTGGTCCGCTCGTTGAATTTACCCGCAGTACAACTACTTGAAGCATATGGTGCTAAACGGTTTACCGCTAATATGCGTAATGTGGGAACCGTTTTACGTTTTCCTCCCGGTAGCGAACCCAATTTGTCATTGATTCTTGGTGGAACGGCAACCCGGATGGATCAATTGGTGGCGGCTTACACCGCGTTTGCCCGTCAGGGAAAAGTTTCTCCTCTGAGATTCACACCGCAGCAGAAATTGCGTGACAGACAACTTTTTTCTCCGGGGGCAGCATGGATAGTCAGGCGGATGATGGCCGGAGAAGGGCGTCCACAACCTGATGATGTATTACCGGCGCAAGTGCCACTGGCCTGGAAAACCGGTACCAGCTATGGCTACCGCGACGCTTGGGCTATTGGTTTAAATGCCCGTTATACCATAGGTGTTTGGGTTGGTAGGCCGGACGGAACGCCGGTTGTGGGGCAATTCGGTTATGCCACTGCGATTCCGATAATGACTCAGATCAATAACTTGTTGTTGGCGAATATGCATAATGGCGCTAAATGGATTCCTTCTGATCCACGCCCGGCAAGTGTTAGTCAGGCAATAATTTGTTGGCCAGGTGGGCAGAGTCTGCCTCAGGGAGACAGTAATTGCCGTCAACGCCGTTTGAGTTGGATACTTGATCATACGGTTCCTCCTACATTGCCTGCTGTGGGGCAGGAAGGTATTTCGGGCATTAATGAACAGGTATGGGTGGATAAAAAAGGGTTGCGTGTCGCTCCTGATTGTTTTAACGCTGAGCCTAAAAATATCGCTTTATGGCCGATTACTCTCGAGTCATGGTTGCCTGAGGAGGAGCGTCGAGCGCAACGTTTGCCACCCATTAATCCGCAATGCCCACCGCTGAAATTAGATCAGGCGCCCTTGTTAATTGTTGGTATTCATAACGGTGATGTATTGAAACGGCTTCCCGGTATTGACAGCCTTGATTTACGTATTACGACTCAGGGGGGAAGTGGTCAGCAATGGTGGTTCCTAAATGGAGAACAAATTATGACCACAGAAAATAATCAGGCGCTGGTGCAGACATTGACCCAACCGGGAAAATATCAGCTTAGTGTTTTGGATTTGGGAGGGCAGATAGATTCTGTGAATTTTATCTTGAAGTAAACGATTCAGTTAAAAGTGTGATTTGTACGAAAAAATGGTAATTTTCGCTAAGGAAAATTTAATAAATTGTTATGTTTTCTGTAGGCAACCGTCTTTCGTGCCCCTATAATCAACGCCTCTTTTTATCCCTGCTAGGGTTGCGGGAATGAATATTACCCGATCAACTTTTATCGGGAATAAAAAATTAAAATTATCTGTTGCTGAAAGAAGAGCCAAGAGGTTATCCATGACGGTTGAACGTACTTTTTCTATTATTAAACCTAATGCTGTGAAGAAAAATGCTATCGGGTCCATTTATGCCCGTTTTGAAAGCGCTGGGTTTAAAATCATTGCCGCCAAAATGCTTCACCTGACCCGTGAACAGGCTGAAGGTTTCTATGCAGAGCACAAAGGCCGCCCTTTCTTTGATGGTCTGGTGGAATTCATGACTTCGGGTCCAATTGTGGTTCAGGTATTGGAAGGCGAGAATGCAGTACAGCGTCACCGTGACTTGATGGGTGCAACCAATCCTGATAATGCATTGGCCGGTACTCTGCGCGCTGATTATGCAGACAGCTTTACTGAAAATGCGGTGCACGGTTCTGATGCTGTTGAATCTGCCAACCGTGAAATCGCGTATTTCTTCACTGAAAATGAAATTTGCCCACGCTAACTGATTTACAGTTAGCCGTAGCATCATTGCATTAAAGTTTGTACAATGCCGCGCCCCGTTGTTAATTCAACGGGGCGTTTATTATTTGTCACTATACTAAATTGATAGTGGTACCCGAATTGAAACTTCGCGTTGAATTCATCAGCGCAGAGCCGAAAGTGTAACAACGAGGCAATGTAAGAAATGTCCCAACCAAATACTGTGGCACAAGTTGCTGCTTCTGTCGTGTCTGAAACTCCAGAAAATAAAAGCGGTAAAATTAACTTACTTGATCTGGACCGCAAGCAAATGCGTCAGTTTTTCGTTGATATGGGGGAAAAACCCTTCCGTGCCGATCAAGTGATGAAGTGGATATATCACTACTGCTATGACGATTTTGAGCAGATGACGGATATTAACAAAACTCTGCGAGCAAAATTGCAGCAGGTTGCTGAGATTCGTGCGCCTGAAGTTGCAGAAGAGCAACGTTCAGCCGATGGTACAATTAAATGGGCTATCAGTGTTGGTGATCAACAAGTTGAAACGGTTTATATCCCAGAAGATGATCGGGCAACGTTGTGTGTCTCTTCTCAGGTAGGATGTGCACTGGAGTGTAAGTTTTGCTCAACTGCTCAGCAAGGGTTTAACCGTAATTTGCGGGTTTCTGAAATTATTGGGCAGGTTTGGCGTGCCGCAAAAATTATTGGCTCACTGAAATCTAGTGGTCGTCGTCCGATTACTAACGTCGTTATGATGGGAATGGGTGAACCTCTGCTTAACCTGAATAACGTAGTGCCTGCCATGGAAATCATGATGGATGATTTTGGTTTTGGTCTGTCCAAACGCCGCGTGACGCTATCGACATCAGGAGTGGTGCCTGCGTTAGATAAACTTGGCGATATGATTGATGTTGCTTTGGCCATTTCCCTGCATGCGCCGACAGATGATATTCGTGATGATATCGTCCCGATCAACCGTAAATATAATATTGAGCAGTTCCTTGCCGGTGTACGCCGTTATTTGACTAAATCTAATGCCAACCAAGGGCGTGTGACAGTGGAATATGTCATGTTGGATCAGATTAATGACAGCGTGGAGCAGGCACACCAATTGGCTGCATGCTTAAAAGATACACCGAGTAAAATCAACTTGATCCCATGGAACCCATTTCCAGGTGCGCCATATGGTCGCAGTTCTAACAGCCGTATCGACCGTTTTGCCAAGGTGCTTATGGGGTATGGTTTCACAACCATTGTTCGTAAGACCCGTGGAGATGATATTGATGCTGCATGTGGCCAGCTTGCCGGTGATGTTATTGATCGTACAAAACGTACATTGAAAAAACGTCAGTCAGGTGAACCTATTCAGGTAAGAACGGTCTGAATTCAGGCATGTCCTGTAATACAGTAACTACAGTAACTGAAATTATTGCTATAATTGCGAATCCTTAATCAATGAGGATAGTTATGATAAGGACGTTATCGGGAATGATTGTTGCTGCCGCATTATTGGCAGGTTGTTCCAGTCAACCAGCAAACGGAAATAAACAGCGAATAGTGGCAACAGAAACTCGGATTCAACTGGGAATGGCTTATCTGGCTGAAGGCAATTTGCCGGCTGCCAGATATCACTTTGATAAAGTATTACGGGCAAAGCCTGACCATTATCAGGCTCAATTGGGTATGGCATTATATGAGCAATATTCCGGCCAGCCGGAAGCTGCTCGTCAGCGTTATAAAATAGCAATGCAGTATGCGCCAGGAAATGATACGGTATTGCATCATTACAGCGCTTTTCTCTGTGAACAGGGGCAGCATGAAGAAGCCAAAATGTTGTTTGCCGGGAGCAATGCTGACAGGCGTATTTGTTATCAATGATTTGCCGCTAGTAAAATAGCAAATCTATTTCGCCGCGCAGGCTGTTGCATAATGTAAAAATTATCGCAAGAGAAGCCGGCGCGAAGTTTTCCACAACCTGAACAGTGCTGCATCTTCTTGCTAATGAATACTGAAACAACTCCAGAACAAGCTCATTTAACAGCAGGTTACCTCCTGCGTCAGGCTCGTGAACAACACGGGTTAACTCAGCAGACTGTGGCTGATCGCCTATGTTTGAAACTTTCTACTATCCGCGATATTGAAGAGGACAATATACCCGCTAATATGGCGCCGACTTTTTTGCGTGGTTATGTTCGTTCTTATGCTAAATTGGTACACATTCCAGAGGCAGAAATTCTGGCAATTTTGGATAAGCATACTCCAGCAAAAACAGCAAAAGTTTCACCAATGCAGAGTTTTTCATTGGGTAAGAAACGTAAAAAGCGCGATAGTTGGTTAATGCGGATTACGTGGCTAATTATTTTGGTGGTGATCAGTTTGACTGGAGCCTGGTGGTGGCAGAACTACACCGCTCAACAGAAGGAATTGATTTCGATGGTTGATCAATCTGCGGCTCAGATTGTTCAGCAAGATACTAACTCTGTGGATTTATCGACGGGAAATCACGAGCAGGCAACACAGTTGCAGGCTGGTGAGCCGCCTACACCAGTTGTCCCAACGGAAAATGTAGCGCAAGCGAATAATCATAGTGGGAAAGCGACCCAGCCTGTAATATCAACTCAAAAGCAGGCAGTGGAAACACCAGAAACTCAGCCACAGACTGTCCCATTACCAACTAATCCGACTAATCAGAGTACAGCTCAGCTATCTGATGTTGTGGAAAATAGAACAACGGTAGTAGCTGGTAGTGATAAATTGGTGATGAATTTCAAGGCATCCTGTTGGTTACAGGTTGTTGATGCTAATGGGAAGACGCTGTTTAGCGGAACTAAAAGGAAGGGAGATAGTCTGAGTCTTTCTGGTTCATTACCTTATAAGTTAACTATTGGTGCTCCGACGGCAGTGGATGTGCAGTTCCAGGGGCAGGCTGTCGATTTAAGCAGCTTTATTAAAGCTGGTCGTATTGCGCGTTTTAAAGTACCAGAAACACGGTAAATGCCTTGATAGTACAGCATTAGTTGTTATTTCATGAGTAAGCACATGGAAGTATGGGAGAAACACCAGTATGCATAATGAATCGCCGATAAAAAGACGCAAATCTACGCGTATTTATGTAGGGAATGTGCCAGTCGGGGATGATGCACCCATTGCGGTGCAGTCAATGACAAACACACGCACTACAGATGTGGAAGCAACGGTTAAACAGATAAAGTCGCTGAAACGTGTTGGGGTTGATATTGTCCGGGTATCAGTACCAACGATGGACGCAGCAGAAGCATTTAAACTGATTAAGCAGCAAGTTAATGTTCCTTTGGTTGCGGATATTCATTTTGATTACCGTATTGCACTTAAAGTTGCTGAGTATGGTGTTGATTGTCTGCGTATTAATCCGGGTAATATTGGTAATGAGGCACGTATCCGTGAGGTTGTGGCTTCTGCCCGTGATAAAAGTATCCCAATCCGTATTGGTGTGAATGGCGGATCATTGGAAAAGGATATTCAGGAAAAATATGGTGAGCCAACACCAGAAGCCTTGGTGGAATCGGCTATGCGTCATGTGGATATTCTTGAAAAACTTAATTTTGACCAGTTCAAAATCAGCGTAAAAGCGTCTGATGTATTTCTGGCGGTTGGGGCTTACCGTTTGCTGGCTCAGAAGATCGATCAGCCATTACATCTTGGTATTACAGAAGCGGGTGGCGCTCGTGCGGGTTCTGTAAAATCAGCCATTGGTTTGGGAATCCTTCTGTCAGAAGGTATCGGTGATACCCTACGTATTTCGCTAGCCGCCGATCCGGTAGAGGAAGTCAAAGTCGGTTTTGACATTCTGAAAGCACTGCGTATTCGTTCCCGTGGTATTAATTTTATTGCCTGTCCAACCTGTTCTCGTCAGGAATTTGATGTTATCGGTACAGTTAATGCTTTGGAACAACGGCTGGAAGATCTATTGACACCGATGGATGTTTCAATCATTGGTTGTGTAGTTAATGGGCCGGGTGAGGCGGAAGTTTCCACTTTGGGCGTTACCGGTGCTAAGACGAAAAGCGGTTTTTATGAAGATGGGGTTCGGCAGAAAGAGCGCCTCAATAATGCTGATATGATCGATCAGCTTGAGGCTAAGATCCGTGCTAAGGCATCAATGCTGGATGAAAATAAGCGTATAGACATAAGTCAATTAGATAAATAATAAACCTGACACTAGCGCATAGTTATCGTGGGCTAGTGCTGTTTGGTTTGCCAATTGAACCTCGTCAGTATTCGCTTTTATAATCAACATCATTTTTGAATTATTAACAGAGATAAAACGTGGCAAAAAATATCCAAGCTATCCGTGGTATGAATGACTACTTGCCAGCAGATACTGCTATCTGGCAGCGTATTGAAAGCACTTTGAAACGAGTGCTTGCGGGCTATGGTTATAGTGAAATCCGTACACCGATTGTAGAGCAGACCCCGTTATTTAAACGTGCTATCGGGGAAGTGACTGATGTGGTTGAAAAGGAAATGTACACCTTTGATGATCGCAATGGTGAAAGTTTGACCCTGCGTCCTGAAAATACCGCAGGCTGTGTGCGTGCGGGTATTGAACATGGTCTGCTGTACAATCAGGAACAGCGCGTATGGTATATCGGGCCAATGTTTCGTTATGAGCGCCCACAAAAAGGCCGTTATCGTCAATTTTATCAATTAGGTGCTGAAGTATTTGGTCTTCAGGGGCCTGATATTGATGCCGAACTTATTTTAATGACTGCCCGCTGGTGGCGTGAGCTTGGTATTTCTGAGCATGTAACGCTTGAACTGAACTCTATTGGTTCGTTGGAAGCGCGCGCCAGCTACCGCGAAGCGCTGGTTGCTTTCCTTGAGCAGCATAAAGATAAGCTGGATGAAGATTGCAAGCGTCGTATGTACAGCAATCCATTGCGTGTTTTGGATTCAAAAAATTCTGAAATTCAGCAACTTCTTAATGATGCGCCGGAACTGTTTAATTATCTTGATGCCGAATCAAAGGAACATTTTAACAGCCTGTGTGCACTTCTTGATGCAGTTGGTATCAAATACCGAATTAATCAGCGTTTAGTTCGCGGTCTGGATTATTATAACCGTACAGTATTTGAATGGGTCACAACCGCGCTTGGTGCTCAGGGGACTGTCTGTGCTGGTGGCCGATACGATGGGTTGGTTGAGCAACTGGGTGGCCGTTCGACTCCGGCAGTAGGTTTTGCTATGGGAATGGAGCGTCTGATTCTGTTGGTGCAGGAAACTAACCCGACATTTGTGGCTGAGCTGTCAGTTGCAGATGTTTATCTGGCTTCTTTCGGCGAAGGCAGTCAGCAAGCAGCATTGATTTTGGCTGAACAGGTACGTGATATGTTGCCGCAATTACGCCTGATGACGAATCATGGCGGAGGTAACTTTAAGAAGCAACTAGGGCGTGCAGATAAACACGGCGCTAAAATTGCGTTGATCCTTGGTGAGGATGAAGTACGTTCTGGTCAGGTAGCCATTAAAGATCTACGGACCGGCGAACAACAAACGTTGCCGCAAGGCGAAATTGCTGCTCGTTTGGCTGAACTGTTAGGCTAAGGAGAGACTTTGTGGAAGTCTATACCAATGAAAATGAACAAGTTGATGTGATCCGCCGCTTTTTTGCCAATAATGGTAAGGCGATGCTTTTCGGGCTGGTCCTGGGTGCTGGCGCGCTGATTGGCTGGCGTTATTGGCAATCTCATCAAACAAATCAGTTACAAGCAAGTGCGGAAGCTTTTGAGCAAGTAAATCGGGGCTTAATTTCCGGTGTAAAAGAGAGTCATGCTGCTGCTGAGAAATTTGCCAGTGAAGCGAATAACAGTTATGGCGTGATGGCTCATATGCAACTGGCTAAACTTGCTGTTGAAAAGAATGAGTTAGCTAAAGCGGAGCAGTTTTTGTCTACAGCGGTAAAGCAGACAAAAAATGAAGATTTGCAGGCTCTGGTTAATATTCGTTTAGCCAGAGTTCAATTGGCAGAAGGTAAAGCGGATGTTGCACTGAAAACACTGGAGCTAGTGAAAGGTTCTGGTTGGGTTGCAGTAGCAGAAGATATCCGTGGTGATGCACTATTGAAAAAAGGTGATCTTGCTGGTGCTCGTGCAGCCTATACCAAAGGTTTGGGATCAGATTCACCTCAGGCGATCAAATCGATGTTAAATCTTAAATTGAATAACTTATCCAGCTAAGGGGATTTTTTTCAATGCAACTGCGTAAAACACTCTTGGTTGGTCTGGTTACTTCCGTTCTGTTAGCTGGTTGTTCAAGTGAGCAGGATACGGTAACTATGTCACCGTTACCACAGGTTGAAAATCAATTTAACCCAAGCGTTATCTGGGATAAATCTGTAGGTGATGGTGTTGGTCGTTATTACTCTCATTTGACACCAACCTGGCAGGGCTCTGTTGTCTATGTTGCTGATCGTAATGGCATCGTTAAGGCGCTGGAAATTGATAGCGGCAAAGAGATATGGTCGGTAAATCTGGCTGAAAAAGCGGGTTTGCTCTCTTCCCGTATACCTGCGTTGCTTTCTGGTGGTCTGACGGTTTCCGGGGATCATTTATATGTAGGTACTGAACGTGCGAAAGTGATTGCGCTAAATACGGCGGATGGTCAGGTTGTCTGGGAATCTGAAGTTGCTGGTGAAGCGTTGTCGCGTCCGGTTGTGAGTGATGGCTTGGTATTGATTCATACCAGCAATGGTATGTTGCAAGCATTGGGTGAGTCGGATGGTAAAATTCGGTGGTCCGTTAATATGGACACGCCATCGTTGTCATTGCGTGGTGAGTCGGCCCCAGCTGTGGCTTATGGTGCGGCGATCGTAGGTGGTGATAATGGCCGTGTCAATGCAGTACTGATTTCTCAGGGGCAACTGATTTGGCAACAACGTATCTCCCAGGTAACCAGTTCTACGGAAATCGGTCGTCTTAATGATGTTGATATGACACCGGTTATTTCTGAGGGTGTGATATATGCAATAGCATATAATGGTAATCTGGTGGCGCTTGATATGCGCTCAGGTCAGCTTCTCTGGAAACGCGATTTGGGTTCAGTGAACGAGATGGTTGTTTCTGGTGATAATATTTACATTGTTGATCAAAACGATCGTGTTATGAGCCTGCGTCAAAGTGATGGTGTGACTCTGTGGACTCAGACAAAATTACAGCACCGTAATCTGACTGCGCCTGAAATGTATAATGGTTATTTGGTTGTTGGTGACAGTGAAGGTTATCTTCATTGGTTGAATATGGATGACGGCAAGTTTGTTGCTCAGCATAAAGTTGATAGTTCTGGCTTAATGAGTCGTCCGGTTGTTGCCAGCGATAAACTGATGGTACAGGCGAAAGACGGTACAGTTTATCTGTTTACCCGTTGAGTATTTTTTACTATCTATTTATCTGAAGTAGCATAAAGAGTTGTTATCGTTCCACGGCTCCTGAAAAGACCAGGAGCCGTTTCGTCTTTTTAGTGTTTTGTTGCGACTAAAACCATAAGCAGCAAAATACTGATTTCAAATTTAAGTCATGAGGCATCAACAAATGATACCTGTCGTCGCTCTGGTAGGGCGCCCAAATGTGGGTAAGTCCACATTATTTAACCGTTTAACCCGTACAAGAGATGCGCTGGTAGCGGATTTTCCAGGTCTGACCCGCGACCGTAAATATGGTCGAGCGGAGGTCGAAGGGCAGGAATTTATCATCATTGATACTGGCGGTATCGATGGCACCGAAGATGGTGTTGAAACACATATGGCAGCACAATCTTTGATGGCGATTGAAGAAGCCGATATTGTTCTGTTTATGGTAGATGCCCGTGCTGGATTAATGCCAGCAGACCACGCTATAGCAAAACATCTGCGTAGCCGTGAAAAAGCGACTTTCTTGGTTGCAAATAAAACCGATGGGATTGATATCGATACATCCATTGCTGAATTTTATTCACTCGGATTAGGTGATATATATTCCATTGCTGCTTCTCATGGCCGTGGTGTAACCCAGCTTATCGAACGGGTATTGCTACCTTTCTCCGGTAAGGATGGGGAAGAAGAGGTTGAGCTGACCGAAGAAGAAGCGAACGCAGCATATTGGGCTGAACAGGAACAGAATGAGTCTGAGATGGTAGAAGAAGAGGAAGATGATTTTGATCCATCAACTCTGCCATTGAAATTAGCAATTGTCGGCAGGCCAAACGTAGGGAAATCTACGTTGACTAACCGTATCTTAGGTGAAGAGAGGGTTGTGGTTTATGACATGCCGGGTACCACCCGTGACAGCATTTATATTCCAATGGAACGTGATGGTCGCGAATATGTCTTGATTGATACCGCCGGTGTGCGTAAGCGGGGTAAGGTTACTGAAATAGTTGAGAAATTCTCAGTAATCAAAACGCTTAAGGCGATTGAGGATGCAAACGTTGTGTTACTGGTGATTGATGCCCGTGAAGGCATTTCTGATCAGGATTTGTCGTTGCTGGGTTTTATACTTAACAGCGGGCGCTCGTTAGTGATTGCGGTCAATAAATGGGATGGCATGTCACAGGAAGATAAAGAGCAAGTGAAAGAGATGCTTGATTATCGTCTTGGTTTTGTTGATTTCGCCAGAGTACATTTTATTTCTGCTTTGCATGGTAGTGGTGTGGGGAATTTGTTTGACTCGATTCTTGAGGCTTATGACTGCGCGACTCGCCGTGTAAGTACCTCATTATTAACCCGCATTATGCGTATGGCTGAAGAAGATCATCAGCCGCCAATGATCCGTGGTCGCCGGGTAAAAATGAAATACGCACATGCTGGTGGTTATAATCCACCAATCGTTGTGATCCACGGTAATCAGGTCACTGGTTTGTCTGATTCTTATAAGCGTTATCTGATGAACTATTTCCGCCGGTCGCTGAAAGTGATGGGGACACCAATTCGGATTCAGTTTAAAGAAGGAGCAAACCCGTATGCAGACAAACGCAATACTTTAACACCAAACCAGATGCGTAAACGTAAACGTTTGATGACTCACTTAAAAAAGCGTTAATTCTAAAATGGAGGGGTGGTATTAACCACCCTTTTTATGAGCATCCCATATCTGAGTAATTATTTCTGGTGCATCTGACTCTGGAAGGGTCAGGTAGTGCTCTTCATTTCCAGTGACGATATGGAGCAGATAATAATGTTGGTCAGGATTAGGTGATGATGGCATAGCATTAGAAAAATCTTGTTCTATGGCTTGAAGAAATAATTGCTTTTGGTGCGGAGACAATGATTTTAAATTCACTGTTTTATCTTGGCTAAGACCGGGTGTAACCGCAAATCCTCCTTGCAGGGAAATCGTGATTTTACTATCAGTTGTGAGTTTGGCAGCTGTGAATTCGAAGGTTTTATTATTCATGATATACCAGTTTTGCACGGTTATTTTTCACATCTCTACAGTATAGCGTGAAATTCGGCGTTAACAATTTTAACATCTTTCATTAGATATCTTTTTTATTAGGTCAGGTATTACAAATAATAAAATATCGCTGGTATTAAACCAGCGATATGTTGATAGATTAAACTTTATCTTCTACTTTATCTTCTACTTTAACACCTACTTCTTTCCAGCTCTCAATAGTTGCTTTTTCAACATCCTCATCAAATAACTCGCGAGCATGTTTAATTGTTAATTTAGCAAAGGATGAGAAGTTAGCATCACGTGAAAGATTTTTATCCAACAATGTGTTGTACCATATCTTTCCTGCTTTCTCCCAGGCATATCCACCTAATTTTATTGCCAGATTATAGAAGGCTTTATTAGGAATACCTGAGTTAATATGAACACCACCATTATCATTATAAATCGGCATTTCTTTATAATTATCCATATGGCCCGGTTGTGGATCTTTACCAAGGATAGGATCATCATATGCTTTGCCGGGTTCTTTCAATGAACGAATCCCTACACCTTTAACGTCTTTGCCCAGTAAACCCTCCCCTACAACCCAATTTGCTTCATCAGCTTTTTGTTTCAGATAATATTGTTTCACCAATGAGCCGAAGACATCTGCTATTGATTCATTCAATGAGCCGGACTGGAAGAAATAAACCAAGTCGGCTGTTTTTTCGATAACACCATGAGATAATTCATGGCCGATTACGTCAATAGATGTGGTGAAGTCATTGAAAAGCTTGCCGTCACCATCACCAAACACCATTTGTCCATTGCCCCAGAATGCATTCATATATTCTTCTCCATAATGCACAGTGGCAATCAACTTCATTCCTTTGTCATCTAATGAATTGCGATTAAGAACTTCTTTATAGAAATTGTAAGTTGCTTCTAAATATTTATATGCGTTATCAACTGATTTATCACCGTTATCTGGATCTCCTTCATCTCGTACTAAAGTTCCTGGTAACCTGCGTTTATTTTCTGCATCGTAAATAGAACGATGTAAAGTCGAGCTGGTAACTTCATTGGTAGAAGATGGTGTTTTAATAACACTTTCCAACATTAAACTCTTAGTATGATTTAATGTCATTAATACTTTATTTTTTTCATTGTCATTATTATAAATATTTTGAAGAATGTACGGTGGTATTAAACCCTTGTAGTTATTGTTTTGTATTTGCATAAAATATCTCCTGGAATAAATTATTAGATTTTTAATAAGAGGTACTCTTTAAGTACGGTTTCATATTAAACACGTTTCCAGCAGATAGTCATCAGGGCCAACATGCTTCTTTTATGTTAAGGGGTTGTTAACAAGATGTTGTATTTGTTGTATAGGGGATTTTTGTATTGGCTATATTAAAAACATAAATAGTTAGGAATAATTGAGTGTAATATTCCTAACATAATAAAAATCATATCCAGCTTTTTACTGGAAGAAAGTCAATATACAAAGAAGCTTCCGCAGATCCTGGTTCAGGGTGATAATCATATTCCCAGCGTACTAAGGGTGGCATGGACATTAAAATAGACTCTGTCCGTCCACCGCTTTGTAGTCCGAATAAAGTTCCTCTATCCCAAACTAAGTTAAATTCTACATAGCGACCACGGCGATATAGTTGAAATTGTCGTTCACGCTCACCCCATAATAGAGTTTTCCTTTTTTCCACAATAGGTAGATAAGCATCAAGAAAGCCCTTACCTATATCTTGAGTAAAGTTAAAACAATATTCAAAGTTAGGGGTATTTAAGTCATCATAAAATAAGCCGCCAATCCCACGAGCTTCATTACGATGTTTAATATAGAAATAATCATCACACCATTTTTTATATTTTGAGTAAATATCTTCGCCATATAGCTGGCATATATTTCTGGCGGTAGTATGCCAGTGAATAGCATCTTCCTCAAAACCATAATAAGGTGTTAAATCAAAACCGCCTCCGAACCACCATACTGGAGATTCACCTTCTTTTTCTGCAATAAAAAACCGGATGTTGGCATGGCTGGTTGGTATATATGGATTTAAAGGATGAATAACCACTGAGACCCCCATTGCTTGATAACTACGACCAGCTAATTCGGGGCGATGGGCTGTTGCTGATAAAGGAAGCATGGTTCCTGATACGTGGGAAAAATTAGCGCCTGCTTGTTCGAATACAGTACCTTCTCTCATGATTCGACTACGGCCTCCTCCACCTTCTTCCCGTTGCCAGCTTTGTTCTGTAAATTTCGCTGTACCATCTGCTTGTTCCAGTTGCTGGCAAATTTTATCCTGTAATGAAAGGAAGAAAGATTTAATTTGATTAACGTTTGGTATGTTCACTACCCTTTTCTCATTGTAATGGGATGATTACCATATTATACCTATTGGTGATAGAGAACGCATTTTCGTATTGATTCCGGGATTAAAGCGGAGATAATGAGAAAATTGTTATTTCAATAAGAACAGGTTGGTTAGGGATGGAAATTCGGGTATTTCGACAAGATGATTTTGAAGCAGTGATCACCTTATGGGAACGCTGCGATTTGCTTAATCCTGGTGTTGATCCTGAAATGGATATTGAGCGTAAGTTGACTCATGATCCTGACCTGTTTTTAGTCGCGGAAGTGGCTGGTGAAGTGGTTGGGACTATTATGGGGGGGTATGATGGTCACCGGGGTTCGGCTTATTATCTGGGGGTTCATCCTGAGTTTCGTGGGCGGGGAATTGCAAATGCATTGATTTCCCGGTTGGAAAAGAAACTGATAGCCCGTGGTTGCCCAAAAATAATTTTCATTGTTCCCGAGGATAATGATGCCACTCTCTATATGTGTGAAAAGTTGGAATATGAAGATTGTCATCAGGAGAGTGTTGTTTTCAGCAAGTGTCTGATTATTGATCAGGAATATTAAGTTGAGTCATGCGGCTGAATGAGTGCCATTCAGCCACAAATCATTAGTGCAATTTGATCAGTTTCTTCACATCAACTGTCGTGGAACTCCACTCTTTATCGACCTCGCCTTCGAGGCGGACTTTATCCTGAGGTGTTATTGTTTGACCATTCCAATATTTATGATCAATTTCGACTTCAATGACTCCTGCACTATCACGGAATATGAAGTGATCACCACGGATGCGGGATTCGATATTTCCTTCCAGCACGACCCAACTGTCATCCCACATATTTTTAACTTGCTCAGTGGTCGAAATTTTTACATTGTTATCGACAAAACCACCTTCTTGTGGGGCTGTCTGAGTTTGAGGCTGTGTAGCATCTGGGCCGGAAAAGCCACCAGATTGCATATATGTGGTTTGAGCCATTAATGGCGCACTGAATAGAGCAATTAAGGCGGTGGTTAAAAATGTTTTTTTCATCATATTGACCTTGTAATAAAAATGGTTTTTTATCGGGAAAGCAGAATACCGCGAAGTGATATTTAATCAAGATAATATTCACTTATTGTCATTAATGTGTGCAAACTTTTTGTGCTCTCTGAAACTAACAATCAGGTGTGATGTCTCAGTAGCCATCGCTGTATCTAATCAAAAGGAGTCAGTTATGCAGGAGTTTTCTTTAGCTAACATTTTATCAGGATTACGTTTTGTCATAATGGGTAGTTCGCTATTACTAGCTGGTTGTGCGGGGTCATCTAGTTTTTCATGGTCAGGTTTATCGCCTTTTAGTTGGTTTGGTCACTCACTACAAATTTCAGATCAGGGAGTTGGGGAAATAAATGGTCTGACAGCAATCAGTAAGGACGAGATAGATAAAGGGTTGCATGAGAAGTACCATTTACGTGGTGGTATGGAGGCTAAGAATGGTCAGTTGGTGACAGTATTTCAAGCACTGGATGGAGATCAACTGAAAATAGAGCTGTTTGGTCAGACAGATGGAAAAGTGAGTCGTATTGAAGTGCTAGATAAAGATGTTAAAACCGTCTGGGGAACAAAGATTGGTACTCCGTTCTCGGCGATTTATAACAAAGCATTTGGTGCTTGTCGAAATACGGTTAGTGAATCAGAAAAGAGAGCGATCATCTGCGTATCTCCGCAGAGCAAAAACGTCAGTTATTTGTTTACAGGCAACTGGAATGGCCCTGAAGGTTTGATTCCTTCTGATGATGTGCTGAAAAATTGGAAAGTGGAACGTATTGTCTGGAAGCGATAAAAAGCCATTGTTGATTGAAGTATCGCTCTTTCCTCATATGCGGTGCTATAGCAGGCCCGCATTTTTCATTTAAAAAACTTACTGCTTTGTCAGCTTATTGCGTTTCATACTTTCTAATTGCAATTCGGTATATTAAACGGCAATAGTTATCTACCCTGTTATAAATAAACTGGATACATTAGTTACTGGCGTGTTTTTAGTGAAATCACAGGTTGAGAACCTATTCATTAGGCTATTTTGTTTTCCTGCACCAATAACCCCTATTGAGGTAGGTACTAAGGTGAGCAATGAAGAAGCATTCAATAAAAAATAAAATACTAAACGGACTGGTAGCAGTAACTTTATTGGGCAGCAGTAATGCCTTTGCTGTAGCGCTGTTAAACAGCTCTTATGACGTTGCGCGTGAGCTATTTTCTGCACTTAATCCTGAATTTGAAAAACAGTGGAATGAACTGCATCCACAAGACAAATTACTAATTAAACAATCCCACGCAGGTTCTTCCAAACAAGCACTGGCAATTCTTCAGGGGCTGCGGGCTGATGTGGTCACTTACAATCAAGTGACAGATGTACAAATTTTGCATGATCGTGGCAATTTGATCCCGGCTGACTGGCAAAGCCGTTTGCCAAATAGCAGTTCACCTTACTATTCCACGATGGCGTTTTTGGTGCGTAAAGGTAATCCCAAAAATATTCATAACTGGGATGATTTAGTACGTAAGGATGTCAAATTAGTCTTCCCAAATCCTAAAACTTCCGGCAATGGACGTTACTCCTATCTAGCTGCCTGGGGGGCAATGCAACAGAAAAATTGCGGCGATCAGGAGAAGACTCGTGAGTGGATGAAACGTTTCCTGAAAAATGTCTCGGTATTTGATATAGGAGGCCGTGGTGCAACGACTTCATTTATTGAGCGTGGTTTGGGTGATGTGTTGATAAGTTTCGAATCTGAAGTGAATAACATCCGCAAACAGTATGGTGATAACAAATATGAAGTGATTGTCCCGCCGGTAGATATTCTGGCGGAATTCCCTGTGGCTTGGGTTGATAAGAATATTGTGAAAAACGGCACTGAGAAAGCGGCTAAAGCTTATCTGCATTACCTTTATAGTCCGCAAGCGCAGCAGATCATTGCTAGCTTTAATTATCGTGTCAATGATAAGGAAGTGATGGAGCAGCAGAAAGCTCGTTTTCCAGAAACCAAATTATTCCGGCTGGAAGATCAGTTTGGTGGTTGGTCACAGGTAATGAAAATTCACTTTAATACTGGCGCTACGCTGGATCAATTGCTAGCGGAAGGGCATAAGTAATGTTTACAGTTTCCAGTAAACGGGTATTACCTGGTTTCGGGCTGAGTTTAGGTAGCAGTTTGTTCTATACCTGTCTGATCTTATTATTGCCCTTGAGTGCATTGGTTGTGCAGCTTTCCAGTATGACTTGGGAACAGTATTGGCAGGTTATTGCTAATCCCCAAGTAGTGGCGGCTTATAAAGTCACATTATTAGCAGCGGCGGTTGCCAGTTTGTTTAATGCGGTATTTGGTATGCTGATGGCATGGATACTCACTCGCTATCGTTTCCCCGGTCGTAGCTTACTGGATGGTTTGATGGATCTCCCTTTTGCGTTACCTACTGCGGTAGCCGGTTTGACACTAGCAACCCTGTTCTCTGCTACCGGTTGGTATGGTTCATTGCTTGGGCATTTTGATGTGAAGGTGGTGAATACTTGGCTGGGTATTGCAGTAGCGATGGCGTTTACAAGCTTGCCATTTGTGGTGCGAACAATTCAACCAGTACTTGAAGAGTTGGGGCCAGAGTATGAAGAAGCAGCTCAGACGTTGGGTGCGAGCCGTTGGCAGACTTTTTGGCGTGTAGTATTACCGGAATTATCTCCAGCTTTAATTGCGGGAGCAGCACTCTCTTTTACCCGCAGTTTGGGGGAATTTGGTGCAGTGATCTTTATTGCAGGTAACATCGCATGGCAGACAGAAGTGGTATCGTTGATGATTTTCATCCGATTGCAGGAATTTGATTATCCAGCTGCCAGTGCCATTGCATCAGTTATATTGGCTGTATCCTTGATATTACTATTTAGCATTAATACCTTACAAAGCCGCTTTGGTAAGCGGATTGGGGGGCATTAATGGCTGATTTATCTGAATTTTATATAACGCAACGGACTCCTGTAAATTGGGGGAAATGGGCACTTATCGCAACAGGAGTACTGTTTTCAGTCTTACTGTTGGTGATACCAATTGTGTGGATTTTTATGACCGCCTTTTCTAAAGGAATTGGCGTAGTCACTCAGAATCTTTTAGATCCTGATATGTTGCATGCCATTTGGTTAACGGTATTGATTGCATTGATCACAGTTCCGGTAAACCTGATTTTTGGCGTGATGATCGCTTGGTTGGTAACGCGTTTTCAGTTTCCTGGGCGGCAATGTTTGCTGACGTTAATTGATATCCCATTTGCTGTTTCTCCAGTAGTCGCGGGTTTGCTCTACCTATTATTTTATGGTTCGAATGGTTGGGCAGGGAATGTACTGGAATCCTATGATATCCAATTGATGTTTTCCTGGCTGGGAATGGTGTTGGTAACAGTATTTGTTACTTGCCCGTTTGTTGTTCGAGAACTGGTGCCAATGATGCTTAGTCAAGGGAGCCAGGAAGATGAAGCCGCGATATTACTGGGGGCATCTGGTTGGAAAATGTTTTGGCGGGTGACGTTACCAAATATCCGTTGGGCGTTGTTATATGGTGTGGTTTTGACCAATGCCCGGGCGATTGGTGAATTTGGTGCTGTTTCAGTGGTATCTGGTGCTATTCGTGGTGAAACTTACACATTGCCGTTGCAGGTTGAATTATTGCATCAAGATTACAATACCGTAGGGGCATTTACTGCGGCGGCGTTGCTGGCGTTGATGGCAATTATCACATTGGTTGTTAAGAGTGCTTTGCAATGGCGGTTAAATCGCCAGCATAGTTAAGGTAGGAGCGAATATGAGTATTGAAATTAACAACATCAGTAAATATTTTGGTCGGACTCAGGTTCTGAGCGATATCACTCTGAATATTTTTTCCGGAGAAATGGTCGCTCTGCTTGGTCCGTCAGGCTCCGGTAAAACAACCTTGTTGAGGATTATTGCTGGTCTGGAACAACAGACTTCGGGAAAGCTGAGTTTCCATGGGCAGGATGTTAGTCGCATGCATGCCAAAGACCGGCAGGTTGGATTTGTATTTCAGCATTATGCGTTGTTTCGGCATATGACCGTATTTGATAACGTTGCCTTCGGGTTGACAGTACTTCCACGACGTAAGCGCCCGGATACGGCTTCTATTCGCCGTAAGGTGATGGAACTGTTGGAGATGGTGCAACTGACTCATCTCGCTGAACGTTATCCGTCACAGCTTTCTGGTGGGCAAAAACAACGGGTAGCACTGGCGAGGGCACTGGCTGTTGAACCCCAAATTTTGTTACTGGATGAGCCATTTGGTGCACTGGATGCTCAGGTAAGAATGGAGTTACGTCGGTGGTTGCGTCGGCTTCATGAAGAATTGAAATTTACCAGCGTTTTTGTAACTCATGATCAGGAAGAAGCTATGGAAGTGGCTGATCGGATTGTCGTCATGAGCCAGGGTAATATTGAACAAGTCGGCACGCCACAAGAGGTATGGCGTTATCCGGCAAGTCGTTTTGTCATGGAATTTTTGGGTGAGGTTAACCATTTTTGTGGTGAGATTAAAGGTTCTCAGCTTTTGATTGGCGGGCAGCACTTGCCCCTCAATGTAACACCAATCCATCAGGGGAGTGTTGATGTCTTCCTGCGCCCGTGGGAAGTCATGATGAATCCGCAGCCTACACCATCTAGCCCACTGCCAGTACAGGTAACGGAGGTCAGTCCTCGTGGACATTTTTGGCAGCTCTCTGTTCAGCCTTTAGGGTGGCATCAGGAGTCGGTTGCTATTGTTTGGTTTGATGAAACTTCAGTACCGACAAGAGGGAGCCGTTATTTTATTGGTGGTACTGAAGCCCGGTTATATGCTGGTGATAAACAACTGCAAGCCCTTAGTTTAGCCCAGACCGCTTGATAATAATTTAAATTTTGGTTGGTACCATTTGCTCGTCTCTTTACCGCCAAGAGATGAGCATTTTTTATTTAAAGTCTTGTGATATATTTCTGAATATGGTTATTTCGCTTTTCTATTAAATAAAAATTAGGTAATAGCTGTGGCAAGCTTGGAACACTTTATAGGTAATACCCCACTGGTAAAATTACAACGAATGACTGATCAGTTGGGTGTGGAAATATGGATAAAACTTGAAGGAAATAACCCAGCTGGTTCAATAAAAGATAGGGCAGCGCTGTCAATGATTCAGCAGGCTGAATTACGAGGTGAAATTTCTCCTGGTGACGTATTAATTGAAGCAACTAGTGGAAATACAGGTATCGCGTTGGCAATGATCGCTGCGGTAAAAGGTTATCAGCTTAAATTATTGATGCCTGACAATATGAGTCTTGAACGTCAGGCTTCTATGCGTGCTTATGGTGCAGAACTTATTTTGGTGAGTAAAGAAGTGGGTATGGAAGGTGCACGTGATTTAGCGCAACAAATGGAGCGTAATGGTGAAGGCAAGGTTCTTGATCAATTCAATAACCCGGATAATCCATTGGCACATTTTACCACTACAGGACCCGAAATTTGGCAACAAACAAAAGGGCGTATTACACATTTTGTTTCCAGTATGGGAACAACGGGGACAATTACCGGTGTTAGTCGCTATTTGAAAAGCCAGTCTGATAGTGTTCAAGTTATTGGATTACAGCCAGCTGAAAATAGTCATATCCCAGGTATTCGTCGTTGGTCGCCAGCCTATCTGCCGGGTATTTTTCAAAAGGAGCTGGTGGATAAGGTACTGGATATTACTCAGAAGGAAGCTGAAGACACCATGCGCTTATTAGCCCGGAAAGAAGGGATTTTTTGTGGGGTTAGTTCTGGTGGTGCTGTTGCTGGCGCATTAAAAGTGGCAGTTCAAAACCCGGACGCTGTAATTGTTGCAATTATCTGTGATCGTGGTGACAGATATCTTTCTACCGGAGTATTTAATTAATCTGATTAAAATATCTGTCAGTATCGTTCTGAGTTTATTTCATAGGCTGAAAAGAGGAACACAGCAGGCAGCCCGAATGTTGTTATGCTGGCAGATATCAAAAACTCGGAACAAGTAAAGGCAAAAGTCACAGTCTCAATAAAGGTAAACGATGCCCACATTACCGGATGATTGAATTGGAAGGCTAGATATACCTGTTATCTTTCAAGTTACCTCTTTGTTGGCGGCACTCACTCACCCCGGTCACAGAGTTCTCTATGACATAGTTATCTCTGCTCCCGGGGATTCGCTCCCTTGCCGTCGCGATCCATCTTGAAATCTATTGGGTATAAGTTAAATAATGGGATGAAAAAACAGCCGCAATTGTCGGCTGTTTTTTTTAAGATGAAAATGGTATTTCGATATTAAATGAAAGTATTGTTACTTTTTAATCCGCATAATGGGCGTTTCGCCAACAGTGACAGAGCCACTCAGTTTGGATAACTCTTTAATTTCATCCATGTTGGAAATAACAACAGGTGTCAGAGTTGATTTCGCTCTTTCTTCGAGGAGTTTAAGGTCAAACTCCAAAACTAAATCTCCCTTCTGCACACGTTGACCTTCTTCAGCAATGCGCTTAAAGCCTTCACCTTTAAGCTCAACCGTATCAATACCAAAGTGGACAAATAGCTCAATACCGCTGTCCGATTCGATAGAAAACGCATGGTTGGTTTCAAAGATTTTGCCAATAGTCCCATCAACAGGTGCAACTATCTTATTGCCAGCAGGTTTTATAGCGATACCGTCACCGACAATTTTCTCGGCGAAAACAACATCTGGAACATCTTCAATATTGACAATCTCACCAGACAAAGGCGCGATTATTTCAATAGTGCCGCTGTTTTTTTTATCATCTGAAACCAGAGATTTCAGTTTATCAAACAGACCCATGAATCTTCTCCTAATTGTTTATACTGGACCGCGTTTTAACCGATATTGTTAGCAAAGTGTTTTTTCTTTGATGAAAGTATCAACTAACTCCATCAATTCCTTGGCAGTTGGCTGAGAAAGGGCTTGATCAGCCAGTGCCTTTGCATCTTCGTAACGAGTATTACGAATAATTTTTTTGATGCCGGGAATAGAAATCGCACTCATACTAAACTCATCTAGCCCCATACCTAATAACAACAGTGTAGCACGTTCATCACCCGCAAGCTCGCCACACATCCCCGTCCATTTACCTTCAGCGTGTGAAGCGTCGATGGTTTGCTTAATCAGGCTCAATACTGCTGGTAGCATTGGGTTATAAAGATGAGAAATCAACTCGTTACCACGGTCTACAGCGAGAGTATACTGAGTTAAATCGTTTGTCCCAATACTGAAAAAGTCAACTTCTTTTGCCAGGTGACGAGCAATAACCGCGGAAGCTGGTGTTTCAACCATCACACCCACTTCAATTGCTTCATCGAATTTTTTGCCTTCTTCACGTAATTGACCTTTCAGTAATTCAAGTTCTGCTTTCAGCTCCCGTACTTCTTCTACAGAAATAATCATTGGAAACATAATACGTAATTTACCGAAAGCAGATGCACGTAAAATAGCACGTAACTGAGAATGTAAGATCTCTTTTCGATCAAGGCAAATGCGAATTGCACGCCAACCGAGGAATGGATTCTCCTCTTTCGGTAGATTCATATAGGGCAGATCTTTATCACCGCCGATATCCATCGTGCGTATAATAACCGCCTGGCTGCCCATTGCCTCAGCAACAGCTTTATAAGCCAGGAATTGTTCTTCCTCTGTTGGCAATGAATCACGATCCATAAACAAAAATTCTGTGCGGTATAAACCGACACCTTCGGCACCGTTGCGTTCAGCGCCAGCAACATCCCGAACAGTTCCGATATTGGCGCAGACTTCAACTTGATGGCCATCAAGTGTAATTGCTGGCAGATCTTTCAGTTTCGCAAGTTCAGTTTTTTCTGCCAGATATTCGTTTTTGGTTTTTTTTAGCTGCTCAATTTCTGTATCGGATGGGTTGACATAAATATGGTTATTTACCGCATCCAAGATTAGGTAATCACCATTCTGGATTTCTATTGTCGAGTTAGTCGTACCCACAATTGCTGGAAGCTCAAGGGAACGAGCCATGATTGATGTGTGGGAAGTGCGGCCACCGAAATCAGTAATGAAACCAAGCACTTTTTCCAGATTGAGTTGTGCAGTTTCAGAGGGGGTCAGGTCGCTGGCAACCAGAACCACTTCTTCTGAAATTGAACCAAGATCGACAATAGGCATACCTAGAATGTTTTTCAGTAAGCGTTTACCGATATCACGCACGTCTGTGGCGCGTTCTTTCAGGTATTCATCATCCAATTCCTCAAGAGCATGGGCCTGAGTTTCAATAACGGAATAAACCGCAGCATCCGCAGCTTTGAGATCATTTTTGATTAACGAAATAATTTCTTGTTCAAGTTCTTCATCTTCCAGCAGCATAATGTGTCCTTCGAAGATTTCTGCTTTTTCTTCTCCGAGGTTTTTTGCTGCTATATTCTTGATTATTTCTAATTGAGATGAGGCTTTTTCACGACCCTGCTTGAAATGGGAGATTTCCTGCTCGACTTGTTCTTGGTTGATTTTTTTCTGATTAATGATGATGGGGTCTTCTTTCAGTAATAGAGCCTTACCGAAAGCGATGCCTGGTGATACTAAGATGCCTGAAATCATAATGTTACCTAACTACTAATAATTATTTTTTAAAGAGCCAGCCTGCAAATGGTTTGCTGTTTTAGGATATGCATTTAAACTGACATCCCCAGATAAATGTTTATCCGGGGATGGAGAACGGCTAAGTGAATATCGGTTTATTCATAACGTCTGAATCTTGGCTGGCTTTGTGGCTAACAGGGTGTTATTCCAGTTCTGCCATTAATTTAACCAAGTGTTCGATTGCTTTTTGCTCATCCTCACCTTCAGCAGAGATGGTCACAACGGTGCCTTGAGTCAGTCCTAAAGTTTGCAGTTTAAACAGGCTTTTCGCACTGGCAGTTTTGCCGCTGGAAGTTAGCGTAATGTCGGAGGCGAAACTTTTTGCTTCTTTAACGAACTGTGCAGCCGGGCGGGTGTGTAGGCCATTTGGCGCGGTAATAGTGACTTCTTGCTGGAACATAACGTTTCCTCAATTAACTTAGATTTCTGCTGTTAAGCTAAGACTATGTATAGTGGATAAATCTTAACCTGAGTATTCATTATTAAAAAATTGTTTCTTCCGATGCTTCTGATTGATAGTTTGAAGTAAAGATATACTCATCATCTTTCAAGTTGCCTCTTTGTTGGCTGCACTCGCTCACCCCGGTCACATAGTTATCTATGCTCCTGGGGATTCACTCCCTTGCCGTCGCGATGCATCTTGAAATCTATAGGGTATAGATCGTAGAACTCCTTAACCGAAACTACTACTTCTGTTAATTAATTTCGAGCATCGAAATAATTATTATTGGTTAAATACTAAACCCATTGTAATAAATCATCTGGCAAAGTGTAAAAATTTGATCTACTACACAGAAAAAGCACCATTTAGGTGCTTTTTTATCAATAAAACTAAGTAATTTACTCAGATACTTTTATTCATCGGATAAGTCAGCAAACAGCACGCTGCTCAGATAACGTTCACCTGATGAAGCCAGAATGACAACGATATTTTTATCTTTAAAGTCTGGTTCTTGGGAAAGTTTCACCGCAGCTGCAACAGTTGCACCAGAGGAAATACCCGCGAGAATGCCTTCTTTCATCGTGATTTCACGGGCAGTTTTGATAGCTTCTTCATTACTGATTTTGAAAACCCGATCAACGAGTTTGAGATCAAGGTTATCAGGAATAAAACCAGCGCCAATACCTTGAATCTTATGTGGACCCGGTTTTATTTCTTCACCGGCTAAAGTCTGACTGATTACTGGAGAGTCTTCGGGTTCTACTGCAACCGCAGTGATATTTTTGCCTTTGGTATTTTTGAGATAACGGGTGACGCCTGTTAGTGTACCACCAGTACCTACACCAGCAACGAATACATCAACTTCACCATCTGTATCTTCCCAGATTTCTGGCCCTGTGGTTTTTTCGTGGATTTCTGGGTTTGCTGGATTGCTGAACTGTTGCAGAATGATATAGCGATCAGGATCACTGGCCTGAATTTCATTAGCTTTCTCAATGGCACCTTTCATGCCTTTAACGCCTTCAGTCAGCACCAGATTTGCTCCCAGTGCTTTCAGTAGCTTACGCCGCTCGATACTCATGGTTTCAGGCATAGTCAGAGTTAATTTGTAGCCGCGGGCTGCAGCAACGTAAGCAAGTGCTATGCCTGTATTGCCACTCGTTGGTTCTACCAGCTCTTTTCCTGGTTGCAGAATACCGCGCTTTTCAGCATCCCAAATCATGTTAGAACCGATGCGACATTTCACACTAAAACTGGGATTACGGGATTCCACTTTTGCCAGAATGCGTCCATTACCAAAGTGTTTTAAGCGAACTAACGGGGTACGACCAATAGTTAAAGAATTATCTTCATAAATTTTACTCATACTCGTTTTTCAACTCCCTTTAGTGATATCCGGTCAATAATACGTCAACAATCAATTTATGGAAATATAGATTAAATATATTCTTATCGTCTAAAAGAATAACTTTGAATTAATATTTTTGCATAATATGAATTGCATGCTTATCACGGTAGCGATCTACCCACATTGCGGTGGCAGCGCATACTGCGATAGGCATAATCACTAAGTTGACAATAGGGATCATTGTTAACATACTCACTGTGGCGCCAAATTGCAGATTATCTATTTTATTTTGACGAAGGGCATGACGCATTGTTGGAAAACTGACTTTATGGTTATCGAATGGATAATCACAATATTGAATCGACAACATCCAGGCACTGAAAATAAACCAGATAACAGGTGCGACAGTTTGTCCAATAACAGGAATGAAATAAAGAAGCAGCAATAGCAGAGCGCGTGGAATATAATAGAGCAGTTTTACTAATTCCCGTTTTAGGATACGCGGAACATCTTTCACCAGTTCTATAACTCCGGTATCTGGTGCCGGGATTCCTGTTAAATCCGCTTCCAGTTTCTCCGCTAGCAAGCCATTAAATGGCGCAGCTATAAAATTTGCTATTGTGCTGAAGAAATAAGTAAAAATTAGCAGAATAGAAATCACTGCCAGCGGCCATAAAATATAACTCAGCCATTGCATCCAATCTGGTACTTTGCTCAATATCCAGTCGCCCCAGCTTCCCAGTTTCTGGTAGAGCCACCAAAATGAACCACCAAGTAACAAAATATTTGCCAGCAAAGGCAATAGAACGAATCTTTTAATGCCCTGTCGAGTAATTAATCTGCAACCTTGCATCAAATATTGAAAGCCGCTCAAATTTTTGGGCGGTTTTGTCAAATTAAGCATACTTCCTATTCTCTTCTATATGATTGAAACGCTATCATATAGGCAGGATTTTCGACTGACTAGCCTCGTTCTGTACAAAAAAAGAACAAAAAGTGCTTGTCAGGCATGTTTCTGAGAAGAAAAGTGTGTATAAGCTTGCACTTGTGTTATTTGACAAATAGAGTTAATACAGAAAATGTTCTGCCGTGGTGGCATATTAATTTAAACAACAGAGATAGCAATGATGCAGGATTTGCGTCTGATATTAATCATTGTTGGTGCGATAGCAATCATAGCTTTGCTGTTACATGGGTTGTGGACCAGCCGTAAAGAGCGTTCTTCGCTTTTTCGTGATCGCCCAGTGAAACGTTATAAACGTGATCGTCAGAATAGTTTCGTCGATGACAGTGAAGATGAAGTGTTCGACAATCAGCAAAAGTCTTACGCCCATAAGCAGGTGAAGCCCCATCAGGAGCATAAAGCTGAGTCGGTGATTGAGCGCCGTCAGTCAATTGATGTTGCAATTCCTGAAGAGAACAATGATCCGTTGCTTGCTGGTCGTCAGCCTGAGGCGACAGCCAGAAAAGCAGTACCAGAAGAGCAGGAACCGCAGCTTGGATTATTTGAATCCGAAGAGCTGGAAGAGTTTGAGAAAAATGCACCTGTGGCGGAAGAAAAATCGCAGGAAGGGGCAAAAGAGAAAACTGTTGCAGAAGAGGAGCGAGCCAAAGCGAAAGAAATTGTTTTGGTTCTTCATGTGGCAGCACACCAGGGCCAGGTATTGAATGGTGAATTACTGCTGCAAGGCATTCTGCAATCTGGTTTCCAGTTTGGAGAAATGCAGATTTTTCACCGTCACCTAAATCCATCAGGTAGCGGCCCGGTGTTATTCAGTCTTGCTAATATGGTAAAGCCAGGTTCATTTAATCCTGAATCGATGGTTGATTTTACTACTCCAGGGGTTTCTATGTTTATGATGGTACCCTCTTATGGAGAATCGAATCAGAATTTTAAGCTAATGTTGCAGGCCGCTCAGCGTATCGCTTCTGATGTTGGAGGAGTGGTGCTTGATGATGAACGCAAAATGTTAACACCGCAAAAAATCGAATTATATAAGGCTCGTATTCGCAGCACACTCGATGCTCAGGTATAATCAACTTATCGAACATTCAAGCCTCCGCCAGTCGGGGGCTTTTTATCGCTGGCTATAAGTTATGAAATCAACTGCTCAACAAATAGAACATCTCAGAAAAACATTGCGTCATCATGAATATCTGTATCACGTTATGGATGCGCCAGAGATCCCGGATGCAGAGTATGATCGGTTAATGCAGGAACTAAAAATTCTTGAGGAACAATACCCTGAACTGATTACATCTGATTCACCAACTCAGCGGGTTGGGGCTGCTCCTTTGACTGCTTTTGAACAAGTTCGCCATAAAATCCCTATGCTGTCATTGGATAATGTGTTTGATGAAGAGAGTTATCTGGCATTTGATAAGCGGGTACGTGACCGCCTGAAAGATGATCAGGATTTGGTCGTTTGCTGTGAGCTGAAACTGGATGGTTTGGCAGTTAGCCTGTTATATGAAAATGGTGAACTGGTACAGGCGGCAACTCGTGGTGATGGGACAACAGGGGAAAACATTACATCGAATGTACGGACTATCAACGCGATTCCGCTGCGCCTGACTGGAGAAAATATTCCTGCCCGTATTGAAGTCCGTGGTGAGGTTTTTATACCACAAAAAGGGTTTGAGAAACTGAATGAAGAGGCTCGTCGCACAGGTGCAAAAGTATTTGCTAACCCGCGTAATGCGGCAGCTGGCTCCCTGCGTCAGCTTGATCCCCGTATTACCGCTAAACGTCCATTGTCTTTTTTCTGTTATGGTGTTGGTGTTCTGGAAGGGGGAGAGTTACCGGCTAGTCACTATGAACGATTGATACAGTTTAAGAAATGGGGATTGCCAGTCAGCAATAAAGTTAAGATTTGCACTAACAGTCAGCAGGTTATTGATTTTTATCATGATATTGAGAATCAGCGTTCAACATTAGGATTTGATATCGATGGTGTTGTTGTCAAAGTGAATTCGCTGGAGTTACAGGAAACATTAGGTTTTGTCGCTCGTGCGCCACGTTGGGCGACGGCATTCAAATTCCCTGCTCAGGAACAGATGACGATTGTTCGCGATATTGAGTTTCAAGTTGGTCGTACTGGTGCGATTACACCGGTAGCGCGTTTGGAACCTGTGCAGGTTTCTGGTGTGACGGTGAGTAATGCGACATTGCATAATGCGGATGAGATTGAACGTTTAGGTTTGCGTATTGGTGATACTGTTATTATTCGTCGTGCTGGTGATGTTATTCCACAGGTTGTAGGTGTTGTGGAGGACAGAAGGCCGCAAGACAGTGATGAAGTGATGTTCCCTGAACATTGTCCAGTATGTGGAGCAGATATTGAGAAGATTGAAGGGGAAGCGGTAGCACGTTGTACGGGGGGATTGGTATGTGGTGCTCAGCGTAAAGAAGCGCTTAGACACTTTGTTTCCCGGCGGGCGATGGATGTTGACGGTATGGGAGAGAAGATTATCGATCAACTGGTGGATAAGGAATATGTCGAAACCCCCGCAGATCTTTTCAGGCTTACGGCGGGTAAATTAACCGGGCTTGATCGTATGGGGCCGAAATCTGCTCAGAATGTGGTAGAAGCTCTGGAAAAAGCGAAAAGAACCACATTTGCCCGTTTCCTTTATGCCTTGGGTATCCGTGAAGTTGGGGAGACGACAGCCGCTAATTTGGCCGTGCACTTTGGCGAGTTGGATAAATTACGTGCAGCTGATGAAGCAGCACTGAAAGAAGTTCAAGATGTTGGTGAAGTGGTGGCGAAACATGTGGTTAACTTCTTCAGTGAACCTCATAATCAAAAAGTTATTGATGAGCTGATTGATAATATAGGAATTAACTGGGAACCCGTTGTCGTGACAAAGGCCGAGAAGATTGACAGCCCCTTTGCGGGTAAAACAATTGTGCTCACTGGTTCATTGCATCAGTTATCCAGAGATGAAGCCAAAGATAAGCTTATTGCGCTTGGGGCAAAAGTTACCGGCAGTGTTTCTAAGAAGACAGATTTGGTGATCGCTGGTGAAGCTGCTGGCTCAAAATTGGCTAAAGCTCATGAGCTAAATATTTCGGTTATTGATGAAGAAGAAATGATCCGTTTATTGGGTGAATAATTTTTTGTTTGCATGCGGATTATTGAGGGATTTTTTCAATAATCCGTAATGTGCAATGAGGTATTTTTAAATCTGATTTATACGATTCAGCTAAAAATGTGATCAATCCTACTAAATATAGATTTAGGACAAAAATTATTTCAACATAGTGTGATATTTATCCCATTTTGTTAACTATGATTACATAGAATGTATTTATATACCCAATAGATTTCAAGATGGATCGCGACGGCCAGGGAGCGAATCCCCGGGAGCATAGATAACTCTGTGACCGGGGTGAGTGAGTGCAGCCAACAAAGAGGCAACTTGAAAGATAACAGGTATAAACTAGTTTTCTCATGTTTGGAGTATGATATGTCTCAGATCCTGCATTTCCTTTTAGCTCTGGTTGTTATTGGTGGCCTTGCTATTCTGGCGAGTAGTAACCGTAAAGGGATTCGTCCTCGCTATATTATTCAGCTGCTTGTTATTGAGCTTGCTCTGGCGTGGTTTTTCCTGAATTCTGGTGTTGGTCAGGAATTTGTCATGGGATTTGCTGGCTTGTTTGAGCAATTGCTGAAATTTGCGGGTGAAGGAACTGAATTTATTTTTGGCGGCATGATGGATGCAAAACTGGCATTTTTCTTTCTGAATGTATTGTGTCCGATTATCTTTATCTCCGCCCTGATTGGGATTTTACAGCATATCAATGTATTACCAATCGTCATCCGGGTTATTGGTACTCTGTTGTCTAAAGTTAACGGCATGGGTAAGTTGGAATCATTCAATGCGGTTAGTTCTTTGGTACTTGGTCAATCTGAAAATTTTATTGCCTATAAAGATGTGCTGGGCAAAATGTCTGAGCGCCGAATGTACACAATGGCCGCGACTGCGATGTCAACGGTTTCTATGTCGATAGTTGGTGCTTACATGACAATTCTGGAGCCTAAATATGTTGTGGCGGCACTGGTGCTTAATATGTTCAGTACTTTTATCATTCTGTCACTAATTAACCCGTATGATGTTGACAGTGAAGAAGATATTCAAATGAGCAATCTTCATGAAGGTCAAAGTTTCTTTGAAATGCTAGGTGAATATATTTTGGCTGGTTTTAAAGTGGCACTGATTGTTGCTGCGATGTTGATTGGTTTCATTGCTCTGATTGCCGCTATTAACGCGCTGTTTAGCATGATTTTTGATAAGGACTTCCAGGAAACATTGGGTTATGTGTTTTATCCATTCGCTTGGGTGATTGGTATCCCTGCGGATGAAGCGCTGAAGGTTGGCAGTATCATGGCAACCAAACTGGTTTCTAACGAATTTGTTGCGATGCATAGCTTGCAGTCAGTTGCTACAGAACTTTCTCCGCGTTCACTGGGTATTTTATCGGTATTTTTGGTTTCTTTTGCTAACTTCTCGTCAATTGGGATTGTTGCAGGTGCGATTAAGGGCTTGGATGAAAAACAGGGTAACGTAGTTTCTCGCTTTGGTCTGAAATTACTGTTTGGTTCAACTCTTGTTAGTTTTCTATCCGCAGCTATTGCAGGTTTGGTGCTGTAAAAATGTAAAGTTTGATCGTGGGATATTGCGTCATGGATGATGCAGCTTTTCTTTATTTCCTTTCGCATATTTCTTCTTTACTCCGTAAACTGATACTACCTTTTTTAATTGATATATATGCAAGTTATGGAAAAAGAAAACCTGATAGAGATTGCTAATACCGTTATGCCATTTGGTAAATATAAAGGTCGGGTACTCATTGATTTACCAGAAGAATACTTATTGTGGTTCTCCCGTAAGGGTGAATTTCCACAAGGCAAATTAGGTGTACTGATGGAGATGACTTTGGCAATAAAAATAGAAGGGTTAGATTCGCTGGTAAAACCGTTGAAGAATAACCAGCCAAAGTAAGGGTTTATTAATATGAAGGTGATAAACAGTGATAAGCAAAAGGCCCTGAAAGCATAGCTTTCAGGGCCTGATAATTTTGGTGGAGCTAAGCGGGATCGAACCGCTGACCTCTTGCATGCCATGCAAGCGCTCTCCCAGCTGAGCTATAGCCCCACGCTTGTAACTTTTCCTAATTTTAGTACCAAATACTTTACTTTGGTGAAAGTATTTGGTGGAGCTAAGCGGGATCGAACCGCTGACCTCTTGCATGCCATGCAAGCGCTCTCCCAGCTGAGCTATAGCCCCAATCAAAATTAATGGAACGGGGCGCATAATATGAAACCCAGCAAATACTGTCAACGACTAACTTATCATTCTCAAAACAAACGTTGAAAAAGCCATCAGTTTTGTGATAAATCGACAAAATAAAGGTTAAGCAATGGGTTGCCGTGATATGGAAGGCGGATTAGAGAGTGAATAATGTGAGCAAACTAAACGAAAACCTTTTTTAAAAGCAGAAGGCATCACCATAGAGCCAGTGATGCCTTTGTCGCATTAATTACTGTTGGGTTTCACGCTGAGCAATGAACTCCAGAGCCTGATTAATACGAGACAGAGTACGAGTTTGTCCGATAGCATGAATAGTCACATCTAGACCTGGAGACTGTCCGGCACCAGTGGCAGCCACGCGCAGCGGCATACCGACTTTACCCATACCAACTTCCAGTTCATCAGCTGTAGATTGAATGGCGTGATGAACATTTTCTGCTGTCCAGTCAGTCATTGAAGCCAGCTTCGAGTGAACAACTTCAAGAGGTTGACGGGCAACTGGACGCAAATGTTTCTTCGCTGCATCTGCATCAAACTCAGCAAAATCTTCATAAAAGTAGCGGCAGGATTCAGCTATTTCTTTCAGAGTTTTACAGCGTTCACCTAATAATTTAATCAGATCAATCAACTGTGGGCCATTACGGGTATCAATGCCTTGCTGCTCAATATGCCACGCCAGATGAACAGCAACTTCCTCTGGGGGTAGAGTATTAATATAATGATGGTTCAGCCATTGCAGTTTTTCTGTATTGAATGCACTAGCAGATTTATTGATAGCATCAAGGCTAAAAAATTCAGTCATCTCTTCGAGACTAAAAATCTCTTGATCACCGTGCGACCAACCTAGACGAACCAGATAATTCAGCAGTGCTTCTGGTAGATAGCCATCATCGCGGTATTGCATAACACTCACCGCGCCATGGCGTTTGGACAGTTTTTTACCATCATCCCCCAGGATCATCGAAACATGCGCGTATTCTGGAACTGGTGCATCCAGAGCTTTCAGAATATTAATTTGGCGTGGGGTATTATTGATATGGTCTTCCCCGCGAATTACATGGGTAATTTCCATATCCCAATCATCAATAACAACACAGAAATTATAAGTTGGTGAGCCATCGGTACGGCGGATAATCAGATCATCAAGTTCCTGATTACTGAATTCAATTGGACCACGGATACTATCGTTAAAAATAACCGAGCCTTCCTGTGGATTGCGGAAACGAACAACATGGGGTTGATCTGGGTTATGCTGACATTGACTATCACGACAACGACCGTCATAGCGAGGCTTCTCGCCATTGGTCATCTGAGTTTCACGTAATTCATCCAGACGATCTTTAGAACAGTAGCAGTGATAAGCCGTTCCTTGTTCTAGCATTTGATCAATGACTTGGTTATAACGATCAAAACGCTTTGTCTGATAAAAAGGGCCTTCATCCCAATTCAGATTTAACCAGTTCATACCATCCATAATGGCATCAATGGCTTCCTGAGTTGAGCGTTCAAGGTCAGTATCTTCGATACGTAAGACAAATTCGCCCTCATTATGGCGGCTGTATAACCAGGAATAAAGTGCGGTACGTGCACCACCAACATGGAGATAGCCAGTTGGGCTTGGTGCAAAACGGGTTTTAATTTTACGCATTGAGGATTGCCTTAACTACGTTTCACTTTTCAATGAACGTTATTGGTAATTTAAAGTAACAAAATGGGGAGTTATTTTATCACTGCACTTTAATTCCTCAATGCTGTTGGCGGGATGTTGTTGAGAAAAGTCAGCATATCTGCTTAAACTGGACTCTAAGTGATGATAATTATCTCACATTTGTTTAATTTTGAGACGAACGATATTTTTACCTAGAAAAAGCGTTGACTCATCCTGAACTATCCCTATAATGCGACTCCATCACGACGGGGCGATTAGCTCAGTTGGTAGAGCATCTCCCTTACAAGGAGGGGGTCATCAGTTCGAATCTGGTATCGCCCACCATCTCGTTGTGATAGAAATGATTTTATGATTGGGCGATTAGCTCAGTTGGTAGAGCATCTCCCTTACAAGGAGGGGGTCATCAGTTCGAATCTGGTATCGCCCACCAATCATAAATTTAGTGATATAAAATGCAGTGATAGTCCTTTGAAGTGGGCGATTAGCTCAGTTGGTAGAGCATCTCCCTTACAAGGAGGGGGTCATCAGTTCGAATCTGGTATCGCCCACCACTTCATTAGATTGTTCCAGCAATATTGCATATTTTTGGCATGGGTCGTTAGCTCAGTCGGTAGAGCAGTTGACTTTTAATCAATTGGTCGCAGGTTCGAATCCTGCACGACCCACCATTCAAAAAAGCGCATTTCAATCGAAATACCATCTTAGATGGGTCGTTAGCTCAGTCGGTAGAGCAGTTGACTTTTAATCAATTGGTCGCAGGTTCGAATCCTGCACGACCCACCATCTTAAAGTTTCATTCAAAAACAAATTTCCTGAATAGGTCATTAGCGTAGTCGGTAGAGCAGTTGACTTTTAATCAATTGGTCGCAGGTTTGAGCCGAGCGAAGCGAGACAACAGCGCATTCGCGCTGGCCTGAAAGGCGAGGGCGTAGCCCGAGTCATCCTGCACGACCCACCTTCAAAAAAGCGCATTTCAATCGAAATACCATCTTAAATGGGCCGTTAGCTCAGTTGGTAGAACGGTTGATTTTTAATCAGTAGATCATATGTTCGAGTTGGAACAAACTAACTTCATATACTACGTGCATGCCTTGATTATGCGCGTTATTCGCGCTCAAACTATCTATATACCAATAATTCCAGATGGGATAAGCTTTACATATATTGTTGTACTAGTTAATTATTGGGATATAAAAATGAACCTCTACGGACTGGTGGCTGATATTGGTGGCACGAATGCCAGATTGGCACTTTGTAATTTGAAAAATGGGGCTATTGAGCAGATTGAAACATATAGCGCAAGACAATACGCTGGATTAGAGTCTATTATTAGCCACTATTTGGCCGAGCAAAATACAGTAGTAACTTGTGCTTGTATCGCTATTGCTTGCCCGATAAGTGGAGATTGGGTAGAAATGACTAATCACCAATGGGCATTCTCTATTAGTGAGCTAAAACAGACGCTTGGGCTAGAAAAATTAGATGTTATTAATGACTTTACTGCCGTTTCTATGGCTATTCCCATGTTGACAGAGGAATACAAAGTTCAGTTGGGTGGGGGAAAAGCAGTTGAAGATAAACCGGTTGCTGTTTACGGAGCTGGAACTGGCCTTGGAGTCGCTCATCTGATAAAAGTAGACAAGCAATGGATAAGTTTGCCAGGTGAGGGTGGTCATGTGGATTTTGCAGCGAATAGTGAAGAGCAAGATGCAATATTGGCTGTTTTACGTCGCAAGCTAGGCCATGTTTCAGTCGAAAGAATCTTGTCTGGTAGTGGGCTGGTGAATCTCTATCAGGCTATTACTATTTTGAACCATAATCAGCCGGAAGATTTGGAACCAGAAACAGTGACACAGCGAGCATTAGATGAAAGTTGCCAATATTGCCATCGTGCTCTCTCGTTATTTTGTGAAATCATGGGGAGATTTGGCGGAAATTTGGCGTTAAATCTGGGAACTTTTGGGGGTGTGTACATCGCTGGTGGTATAGTGCCACGATTTCTTGATTTCTTTAAGCAGTCAGATTTTTTGCATGGGTTTGAAGATAAAGGGCGCTTTAAAACATTAATACAACAGATTCCTGTTTATTTGATTACTCATCCACAACCTGGATTGTTAGGCTCAGGCACATATTTACGGCAACAGTTATCGCTGGTTGATTAAATTATAAAGACAGATATATACATATTAGAGAAAATAATTGTATATATCTGGTTAAAATTTTTTAAAGAGAGAATATAATAAATATAAATTTATGAATTAAATAACTATGTGGAAATGTTGATTGTTCTTTTATTGTTTTTTATTTACATGTCATTCTCATTTAATGAATAATAATACTTTTAAAGGTAATAATAAAAATATTCCAATTTTACTCTCGATAATATATTTATTCCTTAGTTGCTATAGAATTGCGAATGTATTTTAAAGTAAATAATTTTATATTCAATTGTGCTTTATTTGATTGAAATTATTGAATATTTTATTTAATTGTGGGGTGATTGTGCGTTATTGAATGTTATTATTTTTATAATTATTTAACATCCCTCTATT
>NZ_LJCS01000030.1:0-53651 GCF_001280945.1 Photorhabdus heterorhabditis
ATTATCATATTCGATTATGAAAAAATGAATTTCTTTATTGAAATCGGGCGAGACTATAATTTAATTAATTGATTTATACCCTTCATCTTTCAGGCTGCTGCTTTGTTGGCTGCGTTCACTTACCCCAGTCACATCGTTATCTATGCTCCTGGGGATGCGTTCTCTTGCCGCCGCACTGCAACTTGAAATCTAATGATGATATTTATAATAAATTGCTTAATTAACCATATAACGCATCATAATTAATGAATATATTAGCCTAATCTTACTATTATGCTGGCAAGTTTTTTACTACATTTTAAATATTTTTATATCAGCCAATACCTTGGTTTTATATAAAAATATCTTATTTTACTTCGACACGTAACTTATCACCCAGATACAACCCAAAAGTAGTGGCTATCTACGAAAATCCTAATTTTTATATTTAAAGGTGGTACTTTGATCTGACTATTACCACCCTTAAAAATTAAATTATACTAAATTGCGTATTCGTCCTGTTCACCAGTACGAATACGGACAACACGGGCAACATCGAATACAAAGATTTTACCATCACCGATTTTTCCGGTCTGTGCTGTCTGCATAATGGTTTCAACACAGGTATCGACAATATCATCTGGCACAACAATTTCAATTTTTACTTTTGGCAGAAAATCTACCATATATTCTGCACCGCGATATAATTCTGTATGCCCTTTTTGACGTCCGAAACCTTTCACCTCTGTGACAGTCATTCCAGTGATACCCACATCAGCCAGAGCTTCACGCACATCATCCAATTTGAAAGGTTTGATAATCGCATCGATCTTTTTCATGAAGTTTTCCTGTTGTTACCAGTTTTTACGACCGAAACCAGAGGTAATCGGGTAGCGTCTGTCTTTACCAAAATTACGTGGCGTAATACGCGGGCCAACCGGAGCCTGACGACGTTTATATTCGTTAATATCAACCAGACGAATAACTTTGCGTACCACCTCTTCATCAAAACCCGCAACCACCAGCTCATCTACCGATTTATCCTGTTCCACATACCCCTCCAGAATAGCATCCAGAATGTCATAGGGTGGTAAACTGTCCTGGTCAAGCTGTCCAGGTGCCAATTCTGCCGATGGTGGACGCTCAATGACTCTTTGAGGTATCGCCAGAGAAACCATATTACGATATTTTGCCAATTCAAATACCAATGTTTTCGGTACATCTTTCAGCGCATTAAAACCACCGGCCATATCACCATATAATGTGGAATATCCCACAGCCGATTCGCTTTTATTACTAGTCGTCAGCACCAAACGATGGCGCTTATTAGACATCGCCATCAGAATAACGGCGCGGCAACGCGCTTGTAAATTTTCTTCGGTGGTATCTTTGGCAGTACCGGCAAACATAGGTTCAAATTGTGTCATAAATGCATCAAATATCGGCTCTATCGACACGACATTAAACTCAACACCCAACATATCAGCCTGTTCTTTGGCATCTTCTATACTCATTTCAGATGTATAGCGGAACGGCATCATCACTGCCTGAACATGCTCTTTACCTAACGCATCAACAGCAATTGCCAACGTCAGGCCAGAATCAATTCCCCCAGATAAGCCTAACAGAACACCTTTAAAGCCATTCTTACGCACATAATCACGTACTGAAAGTACTAATGCTTGATACACCTGCTGCAATGGCGGTAATTCAGGAGCCGGATTAACCATAGGTTCAATCTTTAATTCATCAAAGCAGCATTGCTGGATTTGTTCATTAAATGCAGCCAACCGGTGAGTGATTTCACCATTTGCATTAAAAACTTTAGAACAGCCATCGAAAATCAATTCATCCTGACCACCAACCTGATTGAGATAGATCATGGGTAAATCTGTACGTTGGCAATGTTCTCTAATCAGTTCATAACGTATATAGGGTTTTTCACGGTTATATGGAGAAGCATTAATAGAAAGAATTAAATCCGCACCAGCCTGTTGCAAAGCATCAATCGGTTCATCAAACCATAAATCTTCACAAATCAGCAACCCAAGATTATAGCCCTTAAATGGCACAACGCAGCTTTGATAGCCCGCGTTAAAATAGCGTTTTTCATCGAAAACACCATAATTTGGCAACCGTTGTTTAAAATAACGAGCCAAGATTTCCCCTCGCCAGAACAAGGAAAGCGCGTTGTAAATTTCCCCATCCTGCTCCCAAGGATGACCAACCAAAATAGCCGTTTGGCAACTGGCCGCCTGTAAACGCACCAGTTGCTCACGGCAACGTTGATGAAAATCAGTACGGAATAATAGATCTTCTGGAGAATAACCGGATAATGCCAGTTCAGAGAACATGACCAAATCAGCATTTTGCTGCTGCTGTTCCTGCACTGTCTGCAACATGCGTTCACAGTTGCCTTCAATGTCACCAATCATCCAATTTAGCTGTGCAAGGGCAATATTAAGAGTACGACTCATACAATTTGGCTCTCCCAAGCCATCAATCTTTAACCAGTGTAAAAACTTCCTGAACAGCGGAAAAGTTATTCTTTAAAATCATTTGCATCTAACTCATGACGCGCCAGTAACTTGTAGAATTCAGTCCGGTTACGCCCTGCCATACGCGCTGCATGAGTCACATTACCTTTGGTCATTTGCAGTAATTTACGCAGGTAATTCAGTTCAAACTGATTTCTAGCTTCGGCAAAAGTAGGTAACGCTGTATTCTCCCCTTCCAACGCCTGCGTAACCAGAGCTTCACTAATAACAGGTGCAGTAGTCAACGCAACACATTGTTCAATCACGTTAACAAGTTGGCGCACGTTTCCAGGCCAGCTTGCCGACATCAAACATTTCATTGCATCAGCAGAGAAACTGCGGACAAAAGGTTTATGGCGCTTCGCCGATTCACGTAACAAATGATTCGCCAGCAAAGGAATATCTTCAGCTCTTCCATTCAGGGCAGGAATCTTCAGATTAACCACATTCAGGCGATAATAGAGGTCTTCCCGAAATTCATTTTTTGCCATTGCCTTTGGTAAATCGCGGTGAGTAGCAGAAATAATCCGCACATCAATATCCAAATCACGGTTACTGCCTAGTGGACGTACTTTACGTTCCTGTAATACCCGCAACAATTTAACCTGCAAAGCCAGCGGCATATCACCGATTTCATCAAGAAACAGCGTCCCTCCCTGTGCAGTAAGAAACAACCCTTCACGGCTGCTGACCGCACCGGTAAATGCTCCTTTGGCATGACCAAACAGTTCCGACTCAAGCAGTTGTTCCGGCAAAGCACCACAATTAATGGCAATAAATGGTTTTTTCGCTCGTGGACTGGCACGATGAATTGCCTGAGCTAATACTTCCTTCCCTGTACCACTCTGACCATTTATCAACACACTCACATCAGATTGAGCAACCATCCGCGCCTGTTCCAATAAGCGCAACATAACTGGGCTACGGGTAACTATCTGTTCCCGCCACTGCTCATCACCGGCTGGTATAGATAACGCCAATGCGCCATCAATTGCCTTATAAAGTGCGTCCCGGTCAACAGGTTTAGTCAGAAAACTGAAAACACCTTGCTGAGTTGCTGCAACTGCGTCAGGAATTGAACCATGGGCTGTCAAAATAATGACTGGCATTCCTGGTTGTTGTTTCTGAATTTCAGCGAACAGCGCCATACCATCCATTTCATCCATACGCAGATCACTGATCACCAAATCAGTTTTTTCTTTAGCGAGTAGCTTCAGTGCTTCATAGCCACTCTCTGCCGTTGTGACACGAAAGCCTTCGCTAGTAAGACGCATTCCCAATAATTTCAACAAACTAGGATCATCATCAACTAGGAGAAGATGGGCTGGCTTACGCGCTGTCATTGTGCTGCTCCTTTATCTGATTCAGATGTGTCATCTGGCGTGCTATTTTTGCCAGGTGATGACGTCGCTGGCATTTCAGTATGTTCATTTGAATGACTTGAACTGGCACTATTCTGATTCTGTTTACGGGAAGAGAGCTGGCGCTCAATATCTGTCAAATTTTCCAGTTTACGAGCAGTTTCCTGTAGTTCAAATTCCAGCTGAGCACGACTTTCACGCAAACGGTCAATTTTGTTATCGGTATCCGATTGTAATTTACGGAATTTTTCTCGTTCCTCAGCAACTGCGATTTGCTGAACCTGTTGTTCACGCCATAACTGCAACAATGGTCGCAATGAGTTTGGGAATTTCAATCTGTATTTGTTAAGATTTTCAACCATTTTCCGGCGTTCAGCCAGCGTCGGCCTGGCACTACTCAGTAAGATGCTCTGCTTGAAAGCCAAATCCCAAGTAACTGGAATGATGTGTTTCGCAATATTACGCGCTTCGGCTAACGTCAGGTTATCTGAACAACCTATCAGCCGCAGCCAGTAAAGTGCGTTCTCAATCGATGGCGGTGTCTCTAAATCCCACATTAAATCGCAGTCTGCGATACGGTAATCTGTCACCTGTTGTTCTGGTGTTACTACAGCTGTAATTAAATTATTATTAACCGGACTTTTGACGCAACCCGCCAATAAAAAAGGAGTGAGGATCAGCGGAATCATTCTAAACCCCCAAACTGAAACTCGTGGTAATAATAGTCTGGTGACAAAAACGTTTTTCCCAGGCTGTGCCGCAATACTCTGCCGATCCGTCTTTTGTACAAAACGGTAAGTAGACCTGTTATACATTATTTATTCTCAGCAGTTAATGGCAACTCAATACGAAAACATACGTCAGCAAATTCGCTCTGAATTAATAACAGTTCACCTCCCATACGCTTAATACAATCTTGCGCAATGCTTAGCCCAAGGCCGCTACCTTTCACTGCACCTTTACGCTGGAGCGTTCCCTGGTAGAACGGTTCAAAAATCATACTACGTTCTGATTCAGGAATTGGAGTACCGGTATTAGCAACATCAATTTGAACACATTTGCCGATCTGACGACTAGAAACCCAGATGTTACCGGATTCAGCGCCATAGTGCACCGCATTGGAGTAGAGATTATCAATAACCCGCATTAATAGTGTAGGTTCTGCCCAGCAAATATCAGCATTAAGTTGAATTTCTGTCTGAATATTCTTTGATCTTGCAGGCAAACTGTGTGATAAAACCACTTCATTAACAATTTCCCGTAAAGAAACTTGTTGTTGTTCCGTCGAGCTATCCGCCAGTTTACGATTATAATCTAACAATTGCTCGATCAACTGCTGTAAATGTTTACTACTATTATCAAGAATAGCAACCACTTCTTGCTGATCAACCGTCAATGGCCCTGCAACTTCGTCAGCCAGTAATTCTGTCCCTTCCCGCATACTGGCTAATGGTGTTTTCAATTCATGAGAAATATGACGCAAAAACTCATGGCGTTGTGATTCCAACCAAGCCAATCGCTCACTGAGCCAGACAATCCGCTGTGCCAAAGAGCGAAGTTCTCGCGGCCCCTGAAAAGAATCTATACGAACTCCTAATGATTGCCCTTCTCCCAATCGGTTAATCATCCGTTCAATACCTTTCACTGGCCCGATAATCATACGAGTAAATAACGCAACCAATAATGCACTCAACAAAAACAAAATAAGGCTCTGCCAGCCAAAGAATTGTCCTTTCTCGGCAATATCTTTCTGTAGCTGTTCCCCTCGACTGAAAATAACATCACGGGTAGTCTGTACCATCTGACTATTAACATTAGAAAATTGCTCCAGTAATTGAGCTGCGGATTGTGTGGGTTCGCTATTGAGGCAGGTGATTTTTGTCAATGGTGACAATAAAGCGTTAAGCGTCTTAATATGCTGTTGATCATCAAGTATCGCCATTTGATCTTTCAGCATTTTAGAGTATTGCCGGTATTGCTTCTGATAGAGATTTTCCAGCGTTTTATCCCCCAACACACAATACTGGCGGTAGCTACGTTCCATCTCCAGCGCAATCCCCGTCATGGCTTCACTGCGGCGAGCATCAGCCAACGTAGTACGGTTTATATCAGCCGCTTGTTCACTGAGCTGATCAAGACTCTGATAAGCCTGATATGCTAAAACCAATAATGGCAATAGTACTAGCCAGAAAGCCATCACAACTAATTGGCGCAATGAGCGCGGAAATAAACGCCATTTTTTCAAGGGAATCATCTCGTAACTTGTCAGTACACCAATGTTAGCCGACAAAAGGCAGATAGAAAAACCTGTCGGCTGATAAATTCTGTTGTTACTGATAAATAGCAGATGCAAACATCCAAACAATGAGGCAGGCAGACACCTGAATTATGACGGCGGGACAATAGTTTTAACTATTGTCCCGCCAGTGAGGAGAACACATTCCTGCTGTTTATCTACAGTCAGGATAGGTTGGTGCCTCACTCCACGTGTCGCCCGATGTTTGATAAGGCCGGGAAGCGATATCATTGAGTTGGACGGTAGGCACCTTACTTTGGCATCATTCGATAGTTTATGTGGCATGTCTCCACCAATGTGGGCCAACATAAGAAGCTGAATGAGCAACTAGGCAGATTTAATGCAGGTTACGTGCCAACATTAGAATTAAAATCATAATCAATTGTTTTTATTTGAAAAAAATAAAAACTTAACGTTTCAGCTACCAAATACCTTGTTTCTGGCATCAATAAAATTTGTTTTCTGTCTCCAATTAAAGACACCTAAGATCGCCAAAATAAAAATACATATAAATCAATAAATTAAACGTCTCCTTTTGGAGACACTTATAATGGGCATTTGTCGGGTAATTGAGACAGTGAAAAACAGGGCCTGAACTTCTGGGAATTTCCGATACAAAACTTTCTCATTTGAATCATTAGCACTGCCATCATACTAATGGCCTATATTCGCCCCATATATGGCCTTTATCAGTAAATGATGTATTATTAAAGATAGAAGCAACAAGGTTTCTACTCGGAGGACAATATGTATCAGACCCAAAATTCGCGGATTACGACAGTTTCTGCGTTTAAAAAAGAATTGGCTTCTATGGATGTATCTCAGCCAGTCATAGTAACCCAAAACGGGGAGCCACTATATGTGGTTCAAGATCCTGCTCAATTTGAAATGCAGCAAGAGCAAATGGCATTGCTGCGCTTGCTATCTTTTGCTGAAAAAGACGTAAGATCTGGACGAATCATGTCATCTAATGAACTGCGAAATAACTTACGGAACTTAGCAAGCAGTGATCGTAAATAAAATTGAATATACTCAGACGTTTGAGAACCAGCTTCATGAACGCTTTGACTATTTAACCAGACATATCAGCACAGAAGCATCTTGGAAAATGCTAGAAACCTTTTTAAACAGCGTTGAGGCCCGTGTCCTTAAGCATCCCAAAAGTGCTCCATTATGTGAAGAAACAGCTGATATTGGGTTAATCAGTTACCATGACTATGTGGATACTAAATTGCAACTACGGGTAATCTACAATATAGATGAAGCAAACCATACCGTAATTGCTATGCTGCTCCTAAGTACACGGCAGAACTTACGCCAAGCATTAATCCAATATTGCCTGCGTAGGGACTGAACTTCTGAAACTCCATGAGTAAAAAGGGCAAGCAATTTCTGCTCACCCTTTGCGTATCAGTTGAAATTATTCTCTCACTGCCGTGACTAAAGAACCCTATTTATTCGGTTACAACACTACCCTAACTGCTTACGAGCATTACGGAAAATTCGCATCCATGGGCCATCCTCATCCCATTCCACTGGGTGCCATGAGTTACTGACAGTGCGGAATACCCTTTCTGGATGCGGCATCATCACGGTTGCACGCCCATCAAGGCTAGTAACCGCTGTAATACCATTCACTGAACCATTTGGGTTAGCCGGATAATTTTCAGTGACCTGACCATAGTTGTTCACATAACGCAGAGCCACTAACTGGCTACTTTCAAGCATATGAAGATGTTGACTATCGCGGAATTCCACTTGCCCTTCCCCATGAGAAACAGCAATCGGCAGACGAGAACCCACCATATCTTTCAGGAATAATGATGGGCTGTCAGCAATCTCCACCAAACTGAACCGTGCTTCAAAACGCTCTGAACGGTTACGTACAAAACGCGGCCAATGTTCTGCACCCGGGATCAATTCCCGCAAGTTAGACATCATCTGACAACCATTACAAACACCAAGCGCCAAAGTATCAGGTCGTGTAAAGAAAGCCGCAAATTCATCACGAACACGCTCATTGAACAGAATTGATTTTGCCCAACCTTCACCCGCTCCCAGTACGTCACCATAAGAGAAGCCACCACAGGCAACCAATGTCTGGAACTGGCTCAATCCAATACGTCCAGACAACAAATCACTCATATGAACATCAATAGCCTCGAAACCTGCTCGGTGGAATGCAGCGGCCATTTCAACATGAGAGTTAACGCCTTGTTCACGCAATACCGCCACTTTCGGCCTTACCTGATGCAAAATGTAAGGTGCAGCAATATCTTCTGAATGGTCAAAGGTTAATTTTACATTCAGACCTGGGTCCTGATTATCCTGTTTCGCCTGATGTTCCTGATCTGCACATTCCGGGTTATCGCGCAAACGCTGCATTTGCCATGTGGTTTCAGCCCACCACCGACGCAAAGTACTGCGATTCTGGCGATATACTTCCGTATTACCGCTGAAAATGACAAAATCATCCCCTGCTTTAGCTTTACCCAAATAATGCACGCAATCGGCCAAACCATGTTCTGCCAAAATCTGCTCAACAAACGCCCTTTCAGATGAACGAATCTGAATGACGGCACCCAACTCTTCCGTAAAGAGCGCGGCCAGAATATCTTCATCAAACACACTGATATCAGCTTCAACGCCACAGTGACCAGCAAAAGCCATTTCAGCCAACGTTACCAGCAAACCACCATCAGAACGGTCGTGATAAGCCAGTAATTTCTGCTCCGCGATCAGTTGTTGAACAGCATTGAAGAATCCAGCCAATTGCTCAGCACTACGTACATCTGCGGTTTTATTACCCAACTGACGGTAAACCTGCGCCAATGCTGTAGCGCCCAATGTATTCTGTCCTTGTCCCAGATCGATTAACAACAACGCATTATCTTCATCAATGGAAAGCTCAGGCGTTATTGTACGGCGTACGTCTTCCACTCTGGCAAAAGCAGTAATAACCAACGACAAAGGTGACGTCATTTCACGCTCTTCACCTTTATCATTCCAGCTGGTTTTCATCGACATAGAATCTTTACCCACCGGAATAGTTAGCCCCAATGCCGGACACAATTCCTCCCCCACCGCTTTGACCGCCGCATACAAACCGGCATCCTCACCAGGATGACCGGCAGCAGACATCCAATTAGCTGAAAGTTTAATACGCTTCAAATCTTGGACATAAGCAGAAGCAATGTTGGTCAGAGCTTCACCGACAGCCAGACGAGCAGAGGCGGCAAAATCCAACAAAGCAACTGGAGCACGTTCACCCATAGACATGGCTTCGCCATAGTAACTATCAAGACTGGCGGTAGTCACAGCGCAGTCAGCTACCGGGATCTGCCACGGGCCTACCATCTGATCACGAGAAACCATTCCCGTGACCGTACGATCACCTATAGTTATCAAGAATGTTTTTTCTGCCACAGCAGGCAAATGCATAATGCGCTTAACCGCTTCTGCCAAGTCAATATTCCGACGCTCAAGGTTTTCTCCTCTAGCTTTTAATGTGCTGACATTACGCAACATCTTTGGCGTTTTACCCAGCAACACATCCAGCGGCATATCGATTGGCTGATTATCAAAATGCTCATCATTAAGCCGCAAATGACGTTCTGCTGTTGCCTCACCGATAACAGCATAAGGTGCCCGCTCACGCCGACAAATTTCTTCAAACAAAGGAAGTTGTTCTGGCGCAACAGCCAGTACATAACGCTCCTGAGATTCATTACACCAGACCTCCAGCGGACTCATTCCTGGTTCATCATTAAGAATCTTACGTAGTTCAAACCGACCACCGCGACCACCATCACTCACCAACTCAGGCATAGCGTTGGAAAGCCCGCCAGCACCAACATCATGAATGAACAAAATCGGGTTGTTTTCTCCCAATTGCCAACAACGATCGATAACTTCCTGACAACGGCGTTCCATTTCCGGGTTATCACGTTGCACAGAAGCAAAATCCAGATCAGCATCAGATTGACCAGACGCCATAGAAGAGGCAGCGCCACCACCCAAACCGATGTTCATGGACGGACCACCAAGCACAATCAGTTTCGCGCCAACAGAAATTTCACCCTTCTTGACATGTTCATCACGGATATTACCAATCCCGCCCGCCAACATAATTGGTTTGTGATAACCACGCAGCTCACTGCCGTTATGACTGTTTACTTTTTCTTCATAGGTACGAAAATAACCAAGCAGCGCTGGACGGCCAAATTCGTTATTAAATGCAGCGCCACCCAAAGGACCTTCCGTCATGATATCCAGAGCACTGACGATACGTTCCGGTTTGCCAAAATCCGCTTCCCATGGCTGTTCAAAACCCGGTATCCGCAGATTGGATACAGAGAATCCTACCAACCCGGCTTTTGGCTTGGCACCCCGTCCCGTCGCACCTTCATCACGGATTTCACCACCAGAACCGGTCGCGGCACCCGGCCAAGGCGAGATTGCCGTCGGATGATTATGAGTTTCAACCTTCATCAGGATATGAGCTTGTTCCTGATGATAATCATATGAACCGCCTTCCACTCCAGCAAAGAAACGGCCAACAGAAGACCCTTCCATCACAGCCGCATTATCTTTATAAGCGGACAGCACGTAATCAGGTGTTTGCTCATAGGTATTTTTAATCATTTTAAACAATGATTTTGGCTGTTCCTGACCATCAATAATCCAATCAGCATTAAAGATTTTATGGCGGCAATGTTCTGAGTTAGCTTGAGCAAACATGTAAAGTTCAACATCTGTTGGATTGCGCCCCAATTTCTCGAAAGCGTCCATCAGATAATCAATTTCATCCGGTGCCAATGCCAATCCAAGTTCAGTATTCGCTTTCTCTAGAGCACCGCGCCCTTCTTGCAGAATAGCAATGCGCTTTAATGGAGCGGGTTGCTGATGAGAAAATAATTTTTCCGCCTGTTCCAATTGAGTAAAAACCGTCTCCATCATCTGATCATGCAGCAATGACGACAATATTTGCCACTGTGAACCACTCATTTCATCACACTGGATGTAATAAGCCAGACCACGCTCCAGACGCACAACCTGAGATAGACCACAATTATGAGCAATATCGGTTGCTTTGGAAGACCATGGGGAAATCGTCCCCGGACGGGGAGTCACTAGCAGCAATGTCCCTTTGGGTTCATGCTCAGCCAATGACGGCCCGTATTTTAGTAATTGTTGTAACTTTGCTGAATCAGCCTCACTCAAAGGTGCATTAATCTCTGCAAAATGAACGTATTCCGCATAAATATCATTGACCGGAAGTTGCTGTTCCTGACACACAGAAAGGAGCTTGGTGATACGAAATACTGATAAAGCGGGGGAACCACGCAGAATTTCCATAGTAATAAATTCTCTCATCTTAAGAAGCAAAACCTGACTGATGCCTTCGGGGAAATAAACACATTATAAAGGATTGCAACCAGTGACGAAACCGTTTGCGTGACGATTATTAAGGCTAAGTATTTGGTTGTCAGGTTATGCGAAGAGTATTAATTAAGTTGCGCAGTAAGTTTTTGTTCCGCAAAATGCTCAATCACTGGAAATTTAACCATGATAATATAGCGCGTTTCCACATAGCACCACATCGCGTCACACAGAGATAACCATTTGAATAATATAAAAATAAATTATTTCGTTATCATTGTTATCGCTCTTTTTTCTGCTGCCATAATCAGCCTAAACATCAGTTGGCCGAATAAACAGCAGGAGCAGATTAACAGGATCATTACTAGGGGGGAACTGCGGATCAGCACCATCAGCTCACCTCTGATTTATCTCACAGGTAAGAAAGAACCCAATGGATTCGATTATGAGCTGGTAAAACGCTTCGCTGATTACCTTGGCGTTAAACTGGAAATCAAATTCAGAAAAAATATCAACCAATTATTTAACGATCTAGAAAATGGTGATGCTGATTTTCTAGCCGCAGGTCTGACCTATAACAAGGAGAGGTTGGCACAAACTCACACTGGTCCAGCTTATTATTCTGTTTCCCAACAGTTGATTTATCGCAAAGGTACTCCGCGCCCTCGTTCTTTTAAGGACTTAAAAGGCAAACTCCTCGTCACTGCCGGTTCTTCTCACGTCAGCACACTGAAAAAGATGAAAGAAGAGTCTTACCCGGAACTTGAATGGGATGAAACGCAACAATACAACACCCGGGAATTACTGGAGCGGGTATCAGAGGGCAAACTAGATTACACCTTGGGCGACTCTATCAATGTCGCGTTGCAACAGCGTACTCACCCTAATCTGGCCGTCGCTTTTGATATCAGTGAAGACAATCCTTTAACGTGGTATTTAAAGCGTACTGATGATTACAGCCTTTATGCTGCTATGTTGGATTTTTTCAGTCAAATGACGGAAGAAGATGTGATGCCACGGCTAGAAGAGAAATATTTTGCTCATGTCAGTTCGTTTGATTACTTCGATACCCTCTTTTTTCTTAGTGCCATTGATAATATTCTCCCGATTTATCAACCATTATTTGAAAAATATTCTGGTGATATCAGCTGGCAACTGCTGGCAGCAATTGCCTGGCAGGAATCACATTGGGACCCGCAGGCAACATCTCCAACAGGGGTCCGTGGCCTGATGATGTTAACCCATCCAACCGCTAAAGGGCTTGGTGTCGTTGACCGCCTTGATCCAGAAGAAAGCATTAAGGGAGGTGCAATCTATCTGCAAAATCTGATGAAACGACTACCTGAAAATATCCCTAAAGATGAACGGATATGGTTTGCACTGGCTGCTTACAATATGGGCTACGGTCATATGTTGGATGCCCGGAAATTGACAGCAGCACAAAAAGGCAACCCTGATCGCTGGCTTGATGTGAAAGCCCGAATACCTCTATTAAGTCAAAAAAAATATTATACGAACACCACCTATGGTTATGCCCGTGGACATGAAGCTTATCGCTATGTCGAGAATATCCGCCGTTATCAACTTAGTTTAGTTGGATATTTACAGGCAAAAGAAAACCGGCAAAAATTAGTTTCTCAGGAAGAGAAATCAAAAACAGAGTAAACAATTAGCTATCGCTAAAAATGCAATGATAGTTAATTATATATCCCCAATCATATTATGTTTTACAACAAATTAAACTAACTATACTAAATTTATCAGGATACTATCTTACCTAAAGGATGCATCATGATTAATTTAGATATTAACGAACAAAGTAAGATTATGGTTGTAAGTAGCCACGTATGTAACCCGACGACTGCAAATGGCCGTGCATTTACCGAGCTAATAGATGCATTGAAAAAGAACAATTTTGCCGTTATCCCTGCTGCAACAATTCAAGATGGCATAGCAACGGTTTCTTCTGATTCTTCACTGTGCTGTATTTTTGTTGACTGGACTTCAGGTGACAATAACGCTGAATCACATGAACAAGTATCAGAATTGCTGAGAGAAATACGCAGACACAATATCACTATCCCGGTATTGCTAACCGCCGAAGACTCCAGCATAGATACACTGACACTTGAAGCAATGAGATTAGTAGATGAATTTGTCTGGATGCTTGAAGATACGGTTGGATTTATTGCCTCCCGCGCCAATGCCCTGATTAAAAAATACTATGCTCAGTTATTACCTCCTTTCACCCGAGCATTATTTCAATATACCCAAGAATCACCAGAATATTCCTGGACGACTCCTGGACATCAAGGAGGCGTCGCTTTTACCAAAACAGCGGCAGGAAGGGAATTAATCAACTTTTTTGGGGAAAATCTATTCAGAAGTGATCTTGGGGTAGAAAGGACAGTACTTGGCTCACTTTTAGATCATACAGGTGCAATCAAAGAATCAGAAGAATATGCCGCCACTATTTTTGGTGCTCATCAGAGCTATTGTGTTCTTGGCGGCACTTCTGGTTCCAACCGTATTATCATGAGTGCCGTTATTGGTGAAAAAGAGATTATTATATGCGACCGCAATTGCCATAAATCCATTGAACAAGGTTTAATAATGACAGGGGCTTTGCCCATATACCTTATTCCACAACGCAACCGTTATGGTATTATCGGCCCCATTCCTAAAGATCAATTTCAACCAGAATATATCCAACAAATCATCGACGAACACCCATTAAAAGAGAATGCTACAGACAGCCAACCTGTTTATGCTGTCGTAACCAACAGTACTTACGATGGGATATGTTATCACTCAGAACAAGTAGAAGATTTATTGGCAAAAAGTGTTGATCAAATTCACTTTGATGAAGCCTGGTTTGCTTATGCCCGTTTTAACCCGATGTATAAACATCGTTATTCAATGCGTGGTGAACCAAATGATTTTGATAGTAATAGCCCTACAATATTTGCTACTCAGTCCACGCATAAAATGCTAGCGGCATTATCGCAATCATCCTATATCCATATTCGCAATGGCAGAAAACCCATTGAACACTCCCGTTTCAATGAGTCTTATATGATGCAGTCCACAACTTCACCGCTATATCCGCTAATCGCTACTAATGAAATTGGCGCGGCTATGATGGATGGCCCGCAGGGACAAAGACTGATACAAAGTGCTATCAATGAAGCCGTGGACTTTCGTCTGACTTTGGCAAAGACCCACCATGAATTTAAACAAAAAGATGATTGGTTCTTCTCACCCTGGAATGCCAGAGAGATTATCAGTTCAGACAGCGGTCAATTAATTCCTTTCCATGAAGCAAGCAGAGAACAATTGGCAAATGATCCCTCCTGTTGGGTATTAAAAGAGGGAGAAAAATGGCATGGATTTCACAATCTATCGGAAGAATGGTGCCTACTTGATCCAATGAAAATCGGTATTTTGTGCCCAGGCATGAATGATAATGATGAACTGATGGAAAATGGCATTCCAGCCGAAATTCTTTCCGCTTACCTGAGCCAACACGACATTGTACCTGCACGTACCACTGATTTCATCGTTCTTTGCCAGTTTACTCTCGGAGTCACCAAAGGCAAATGGGGCACGTTGCTCAATGTATTATTAAGCTTTAAGAAGCACTATGACGCTAATACACCACTTAAACAGTGTTTGCCGAAACTCACTAAGCAATATCCTCAAAATTATCAAGATATAGGACTAAAAGATATTTCGGACGAAATGTTCAGATATATGAAAGACTATGAAATGGATATTGAACAAACAAGATCATTTAGCCAATTACCTGACATAGTGAAACTCCCTCGGCAGGCATTCCTTGACCATATGGCAGGCCGTACTGAACATATACCACTCAGTAAACTAGCAGAACGTATATCGGCTGTTGGCGTTATTCCTTATCCACCGGGGATACCCATCATCATGCCGGGGGAATCCTTTGGTGATGAAAATTCTCCCTGGTTACAATATATTCGCCAGATCAATGAGTGGAATAAAAGATTCCCAGGCTTCGAGAAAATTCTGGAAGGCGCAGAGATGATAAACGGCGAGTACCATGTATGGGTGCTAAAAGAGTGAATCAACAATATTTATTAATTTTCTTCCTGCTGTCTTCTGGCTGCTTTTAATGCTTTATGTTGCTCCCGACGTTGTTTGAAAAAAACACTCAACATCGTGGAGCACTCTTCCGCAAGAACTCCACCTGTAATTTCAATTTGATGATTCATGCCAGGATGGCGCAATATATCAATCAAAGAACCGGCTGCACCCGTTTTCATATCGCTAGCGCCATAAACCAGTCGCTGTATCCGGCTATGTATCATAGCACCAGCGCACATAACACAAGGCTCAAGAGTGACATATAAAGTGGTGTTTAACAGACGATAATTTTGCAACTGCTCTCCCCCTTTCCGTAACGCAATAACTTCTGCATGAGCAGAGGGATCATGCGCAATAATAGATTGATTCCAACCTTCAGCAATGATTTCATTATCTGCGACCAATACAGCGCCTACAGGTATTTCCCCCTGCTCCCATGCTTTTATTGCTCGTTTCATCGCCTGCTGCATCCAATATTCATCACTATATATTTTAGTCACTACGGTATCTCACTTCACTATTATCAGGGACAATTATAACGATTTATTTTTCCTATTTTCCAGATATATACCCAATAGATTTCAAGTTGCAGCGCGGCGGCAAGAGAACGCATCCCCAGGAGCATAGATAACGATGTGACTGGGGTAAGTGAACGCAGCCAACAAAGCAGCAGCTTGAAAGATGAAGGGTATATTTACTTATCATTTCGATGAAAATAGACACCGGAGATTATTTAAAATATTTTATGCCACTGCATTATTCCCAAAATCAATTCACATAATATATTTTAAAATAAAAAAATAAAGCCGAAAAATTCGGCTTATTCTTATTATTTTTTTGATATGTTAATTAATAGCCGATTGCGAAATAATCGCCATAGACATAAGTATCATTAGCAGATAACCTGATTTCAGCTCCATAAGCGTTAACAGTTCGCGCAGCAACCCAAGAATCAAAAGTATTCAATGTCCCGTTAGTTGCTGCTGACATCGGAAATATCCAATCACCAACAGGTGACATAAAAACCCGCAGAAAACCATACTTAAAAGGTGTTGGTAAAATAACTTTGTTTCTCGCTAATGGAGTAAAATTATGTCTTCCCCATTGAAGTATTAATCCACCCGGCAGTTGTTGATAACCGTTAGGTGACAGACTACCAAGATATTGTTTTTTCATATGGCACTGTAATGAGTCAGTAAAAGTCTTATTAAGTGTTGCCAAATCTCCATTATCCAGAACATCCTTTTCACACTGCGTTGACATAAAATTAGCGACGACAGAGGCTATTGTAGACGACTGGCGTAATGCCTTATTTAATACATGCGTGGTAAGACCGACTGGGGGAAATCCAGTTTGCAATTCTGGACTATTTTCATATAAATTTTGACTCACTACATTAGCACCATCTTTAATAGAAAACGCTTTAAAATCATTCTTATTACTCATTTAACCTCCTAATAGAAAATAACAAAAATTCTTGATGAAAACTTTATTTACATAAGGACTTTCAAATATAAATTTAACATGAGCATATAATCAATCAACAAATTTATTTTAATGCCGACATTATAAAAAATTAATTTAATTAATAAATTCATGCTAATACAAATAACTCCATTTATAAAAACATACAGACCATATTATTAACATTAGCTTTATAAAGACAATACAATCAGATACATACTAAATAAACCGACACGTATCATGGAAGAACGACATTATTATTCAGCATGATATACATTCACCATAAAATAACACCAACACATTATAAAAACAAATAATTCATGATAACAACCAAACATATCATTACCTTTGAATATAAAACTAATCTTTACTTTTCCCAGTATACCTTTAATTAAAACATGGAATTTTCATATAACAATGGCAATCACCCAACCTTCTCAAACCGCAAATGAAATTAATAAAAATCACTTTCAAACATTAAATACAAATAATTTAGATCTATTTCATATTACAAAACATTAAAATATTTATTACCACCAATTATATAAAAATAGTTAACCCTATAAGTTATAAAAATATTCCATTATTCCTTTTTATAACTAAACTATAGCCGGCGTGAAAAGGGAGAAATTGTTTTTACAAAAATTCACTATATTGCTTATAAAATGCAGTACTTAATTGGAGATAAATACATGAGTCAAAAGAATGATTTTAAGGCTTTTTCTATTAGTGAAAATGCAAATATAGTGAAGCAAGAAATATATGAAAAAGATCAAAACTTGCAAGCTGGATTTCCAACAGGAAATATTACCGCCGAACTATTAAATAAGGCATTACGTCAGTCGTCAACCATATCCACTGTCGTCGCTAATTTTATCGCAACACAATCTGGTGAAGATGTTCTCGATAATGGGGATATAGACAAACTCACCACCCAATTCAAGAAAGCCTTAGAACAACAAAACACAACAGAAGTTCGAGATGCCTCATTAACAGAAAAAGGAATTATTCAGCTCACAGACCAAATAGGCAACAGTAATACACTCGCTGCAACTCAGAAGCTTGTTTCTGATGTAAATGATAATGCTAATAATCGACTAGCAAAAGACCAAAACGGCGCAGACATTCCTAATAAAGCTGAGTTTATAAAGAACCTTGGTTTATCAGATACAACAAAAATAACGATAGGAAATAGTGAAAATCAGGTACCTGATATGTCGTTTTTCACCGCTAACCTGAATCAGGTCGGATGGCAAAAATTACCTTCGGGTTTAATTGAAATGTGGGGAATAGCATCAGTTAAAGGCAATGCTTATGCCGAACCTGGCGCTTTAAATAACTTTCCAATTCCATTCCCGAATACATGTCTCAACGTCACGTTAACTCACGTTGGTAACGCCCCTCAACATGCGGGCACATTTTCAATAATGATGGTCGATAATGCCAAATTCCAATGTTTTAGCAGTATTCCAAATTTACAAATTCCTGTAGCAGCATTTTATAGAGCAATAGGGTATTAATATGAACAATAAAAACTATGTATTCAGTGCATCAAATAAAGCATTTTATCCACTATCATTACAACAGGATTATATTGAAACCGGCTCATGGCCAAATGATCCTGTACCTGTAACTGATGACATATTCAATGAATTTTCGGGAATACCGCCGACAGGAAAAATACGCTCCTCTGGCGAAGATGGCCTGCCTTGTTGGGAAGATATTCCACCCCCAACACAAGAGGAATTGATATCTATTGCAGAAATCCAAAGAAAGCAATTTATATCTCTCGCAAATAAAGAAATAACGCCACTGGCTGATGCGGTAGAACTTGATATAGCAACAGATGAAGAAACGTTATCACTTAAAGAATGGAAAAAATACCGCGTGATGCTTAACCGGGTTGATACTTCGAAAGCACCGGACATTGACTGGCCAATTGCGCCATTATCGTAATTAATAAAAAGGCCGGGATTCAAGAAGAACCCGGTCTTTATCATTTTGTTATTGTATTATTGCCAGAACAACAGCAGTAAATATTCTGTTATCATCCGAACTATTCTCCATGCGATATTAGCGACCTTGTTCGTTATTGAAGTTTACTTTCCAGTCTAAACCTTTCAATATGGAAATTATTTAATATACTCCAGAAAATAAACACTCATTATTTATATACACCTCCAATTAAGACATATTTAATTACTTATTACTAAAAACACACTAAAATAATTAACCTCATAAGTTATAAAGATATTTAATTATTATTTTTTGTCCCTAAAATATAAGAGACAGCAAATCACCCTTACAATAACTCAAAATATCACCTATAAAACACACTATTAAAAATCAGGAAAATATATATGAATACCAAAAATGATTTTAAAACGTTTTCTATTAAAGATGGTGCTAATGTGGTGGATCAAAATTCATATGAAAACAGTCCAGAATTGCAGACTGGATTTCCACCAGACGGTCTTACCACCCATATATTAAATAAGGCATTACGTCAGTCATCAACAATATCATCTGTTGTCGCTGATTTTATTGCAACAGAGTCTGACAGTGATGTTTTGGATGATGGTAATACAACCAAACTCACTGCACAATTAAATAAAGCATTAGAACAAAAAATCACAACAAAAATTCCTGATGCCTCATTAATACAAAAAGGTATTGTTCAACTCACAGATATTATTGGCAATAGTAATACACTCGCTGCAACTCAGAAACTTGTTTCCGATATAAATGATAATGCTAACGGCAGATTGGACAAAAACCAAAATGGTGCAGACATTCCCAATAAAAATGAGTTTGTGAAAAACCTCGGTTTATTTGAATTATTATTGTCAGGTACTCCTCTGTTTACACAAGGGAATAATTTCATGACTTTCAAAATTCCATTTTTCATCGGATCAGAGAGAAAATATCTCTTATTCCAATCTGTATATGCGCAGGCTCCAGATTTAGCTAACGAGGGGCAATTCACTATCACATACCCAATTGCATACTCTTATAAACCTCATGCTATACTTTCAAGTATGAGTGGACATATCAATGGAGGCCAATATTCTGAAGGAGCTGAAATATTAAAAATCAATAAAGAAAATCTAGTAATAATATCACGTTGGTACTCTCGCAACAAAAATTTTCCGCCTGTACGTATATTTGTAGTAGGGGTATCAGATAACTAACTTTCAATGCTAATAGTTATTATCCATCTCAGATTTTAGAATTATCTCGATAAAGAATAGGAATTTTATTAGTTAATTCTACCATTATCGTCATTAACAAAAAGACCGGGATTAGAATAACATCCGGTCTTCATCATTTTATTTACTCTAATACTATAGGTTGTAAATATCCTGTTATACCTGTTATCTTTCAAGTTGCTTCTTTGTTGGCTGCGTTCACTTGCCGCCGCACTGCAACTTGAAATCTATTGGGTATAGAAAAAATTTCATATATTATGGTTTTTGTTGCCAGATTTGGTTTTTCAATGTAATTTATGCCGTATAAAAATACAATAAGTGTGTAATAGTAAGAAATTAAAATTGACGATAACACACTGGTATAAAATGCAAAACAAACTAAGTTATTAAAATGTCTTTACTAATTACTAAATGCTGTATCAATTGTGATATGTGTGAACCTGAATGTCCCAATCAAGCTATATCAATGGGAGATGCAATTTATGAAATCGATGCTGAGCGTTGTACCGAATGTGTCGGTCATTATGATTCCCCAACTTGCCAATCAGTCTGTCCGATAAATAATACTATTATTACCGATCCAGACCGGCAAGAAACAGCAGAGCAACTGTGGGATAAATTTGTATTACTGCATCATGCAGATAAAATCTAAAATTAACTCTCTAAAATAACGGTCGCACAAGCATAACGGCGCTCATCGGCCAATGTCACATGCAAAGATATTGCTCCCAGTTTCTGAGCCAATTCTGCTGCTGCACCATAGAGCCGCAAAGTCGGTTTTCCCAGAGCATCATTAACCACTTCAAACTGGTTAAATGCCAGACCATTACGGATACCCGTTCCCAGCGCTTTTGCCGCCGCTTCTTTTACCGCAAAGCGCTTAGCCAGAAAACGAACCGGTTTTTTATGTTGCTGATATTGTTTCCATTCTGATTCACTGAGAATACGTTTTGCCAAGCGCTCACCTGAGCGCTCAACAACCCCCTCAATACGGGCAATTTCAACAATATCTGTGCCCAAGCCGATAATAGCCATTAACCGCGCGCTTTCCGCATCTGAGTTTTCATATCTGCTACAGCCGCAGTCAAACCACTAAATACCGCCCGTCCAATAATGGCATGACCAATATTCAATTCATAAATTTCCGGCAGAGCCGCAATACGTTGTACATTATGATACGTCAATCCATGACCCGCATTAACGGTAAGACCTATATTCGCAGCATAGGTCACGGCCTTTTTAATCCGCTGAAACTCTTTTTCTTGTTTAATTTCATTTGCTGCCTCAGCATAAGCACCGGTGTGAATCTCAATAAAAGGTGCACCAACTTCTCTGGCTGCATCTATTTGCTGGTGATCTGCATCAATAAACAGAGATACAAGAATACCCGCATCAGATAAACGTTTAACCGCTGCCATAACCTTATCTTTCTGACCGACAACATCTAAACCACCTTCTGTTGTCACTTCCTGCCGTTTTTCAGGCACCAAACAACAAAATTCAGGTTTGATGCGACAGGCAATATCCACCATTTCATCTGTCACAGCCATTTCAAGGTTCATCCGGGTTTGGATAGTTTGACTAAGTAGTTCAACATCCCGATCTGTAATATGACGGCGATCTTCACGCAAATGAATGGTAATCCCATCTGCACCAGCCTGTTCTGCAACAAAAGCGGCCTGAACTGGATCAGGATAATTTGTGCCACGGGCATTACGCACTGTCGCAATATGATCGATATTAACGCCTAATAATATTTCAGCCATATTTATCTCCTGTAGTCATATTGAATGTGACAAGTTGACTCTTGCCATCTTGAAGAGAAACAAATTCATTAGTTTTCTTTCTATTCCAGCTTTTTACGTACAAATTGCCGGAACAGTTCACGACTTTTTAAAGGCTTACCACCAAGGTAGGGTTTCAGTGCAATACGCGTGAAACGCTTCGCTGCTTTCAATGTTGCCGAATCAGGGAATTCACGGGTTGCCAATGATTTTAATTCACGCCCCGTAAAACTATAGTGATCAATGATCAGGCTAGCGATAAAGCCTTTTTCTTCTCTATAACGGTAAGTCATCGTATCGGTCACAGATTCACCACTGCCCGCACAATGAAGATAATCAACGCCATAACCAAGATTTGCCAATAACGCCAGCTCAAACCGGCGTAATGCCTGCTCTGGTGTGTATTCACTGGCAGCAAGAACTTGTAAACATTGGAGGTAATCAAAGAATAGAGCCGGATAAGCCGTTCCTTGTTCAAGCACTCTCGACAGCAATTCATTAACATATAAACCGCTGTACAACACGCTGCCAGTAAGAGGAAGAGTTAAAGAAATAGGATCGGCATCACGTAGCGTTTTAACTCCCCCTCGCCCACTCCAACGAATCAGCAACGGGGTAAATGGCTGCAAGCAGCCTTTCAAATTGGAACGACGGCTGCGCGCACCTTTAGCCAATACACTGACCCTCCCCTCATTTTCAGTAAAAAGATCCAGCAACAAACTGGTTTCACTGTAAGGGCGCCTATGAAGAATAAAAGCACGCTGCCAACCGTCCACAGGCAACGCCTTATTTCAAATCATCGACGTAACCCAGGCTCCGCAGCGCCCGCTCGTCATCAGCCCAACCCGCTTTAACTTTAACCCACAGCTCCAAATGAACCTTAGCATCAAACAGTCTTTCCATATCCTGACGGGCTTCAATACCAATAGTTTTGATTTTACTACCTTTATTACCAATAACCATTTTCTTCTGGCCGTCACGTTCAACCAGAATCAAACCGTGAATATTGTAACCGCCGCGCTCATTCGCTATGAACTGTTCAATTTCAACCGTAACAGAATATGGCAATTCATCACCGAGAAAACGCATAAGTTTTTCGCGGATAATCTCAGAAGCCATAAAACGCTGGGAACGGTCAGTAATATAATCTTCCGGGAAATGGTGAGTTGCTTTCGGCATATGTCCGCGCACAATCTTTGCAATTGTGTCTACGTTCATGCCTTTTTCAGCGCTCATCGGTACAACATCAAGAAAGTTCATCTGTTTACTGAGGAAACCAATATGTGGCAACAGGATAGCCTTATCAGTCAGGTTATCCACTTTATTGATAGCCAATAAAACCGGACAACGCAAGTTGCGCAGTTTATTCAGCACCATCTCGTCATCTGGCGTCCAATGAGTACCTTCAACAACAAAAATGACCAGCTCTACATCACCAATAGAACTGCTGGCTGCACGATTCATCAGACGGTTAATCGCCCGCTTTTCCTCAATATGCAACCCAGGAGTATCTACATAAATAGTCTGATAAGCCCCTTCAGTGTGAATACCCATAATACGGTGACGGGTAGTCTGTGGTTTACGGGAAGTGATAGACACTTTCTGACCCAAAAGCTGATTCAGCAATGTGGATTTCCCCACATTAGGCCGTCCGACTATTGCAACAAATCCGCAATAGGTTTCTTGTTCGCTCATTCAAGCTCCAGTTGTTTCAATGCTTGCTCCGCCGCTGCCTGCTCTGCTTTGCGGCGGCTGGAGCCTGTTCCTTTAACCGGCTGTTCGATACCACTCACCTGACAGTGAATAGTAAATTCCTGGTCGTGGGCTTCACCACGAACCATAACAACCAGATATGACGGCAGGGGTAAATGATGCCCTTGCAGATATTCTTGTAACCGGGTTTTCGGATCTTTCTGTTTGTCACCTGGGCTAATTTCATTCAAGCGAGTTTCGTACCAGCTCAGAATAATTTTCTCAACCGTTTGAATATCGCTATCGAGGAAAATACCACCTATCAGCGCTTCCACAGTATCAGCCAGAATAGATTCACGGCGGTAACCGCCGCTTTTCAGTTCTCCCGGCCCCAGGCGAAGACATTCACCTAATTCAAATTCCCTTGCCAATTCAGCCAAAGTATTACCACGAACTAATGTGGCACGCATCCGGCTCATATCCCCTTCATCTACGCGAGGAAAGCGATGATATAGGGCATTGGCAATAACAAAACTTAGAATTGAATCACCGAGAAATTCCAGCCGCTCATTATGTTTACTGCTGGCACTGCGATGAGTTAATGCCTGTATCAGCAGATCATGCTGATCAAAAGTGTACCCCAGCTTACGCTGCAATCTGTTAATTACGATGGGATTCATGTGCTACCAAATATAGGTCAGAATTCGTCAAATAAAAACGCACACGCAACAGACCTGTACAGGAAGCCCTGACAAAACTGTTGCGTTTGCACTGGCTCCTTATCAGGAGCCAGTCATTAAGTTTGAAAGGATATTCTACACTGTGAGTAAAATTAATGCTTCGCTAATATTAATTAATTCCACCAATACGGCTAAAGCGAACTCCGGTAGGCCATTCCCCTTCCTGTTTCTCAAAACTCATCCAGATTGCTGAAGCGCGACCAACCAGATTTTTCTCAGGAACAAAGCCCCACTCACGGCTATCAGCACTATTATCACGGTTATCACCCATCATGAAATAGTGACCTTCAGGCACAATCCACATTCCCTCAGGCAAACCAGGCTGACGGAAATTCGGCCTCGGCAGTACCCCCGGAATCTCCAAAATATGGTGTGTTGCCACACCCAGATTCTCAATCCGTTCACCCTGCCGCATGCTGTAAGGCGGTAAAGTTTCTTCAACAGGGATTTGGAAAACACCTATCTTTTTCAGGTTCTCACCATGGGAGTTGACACCATACTGTTTCATTGTCCACTCACTTGGGAATAATGAACCATAAGAAACCGGTAGCTCTTCCTTACAACTTTTTGTTTCACCGCAACCAGGAAAAACACGCAGTTCTTTCTTCAGTGGATCATAAATAATTTTATCACCCGGCAAGCCAATCACTCGTTTGATGTAATCAAAACTTGGGTCCAATGGATATTTGAATACGGCAATATCACCACGCTTTGGTTCACCAGTCTTAATCAATGTGGTTTGAGTGATGGGATCTTTCAATCCGTATGAGTATTTCTCCACCAGAATGAAATCACCAATCAATAAAGTTGGCATCATAGAACCCGATGGGATCTGAAATGGCTCATAAACAAAAGAGCGCAAGATCAGAACCACGGCCAGCACTGGGAAAATGGATGAACACGTATCTATCCATGTTGGTTTGTTAATAGTCTCAGCCAGATGCTCCTGATCCATTGTACCTTCAGTTAGCTCCTGCAATCTGGCAAGTTTTTTCTTGCGCGCTGGGGCCCATTTGAAACGATCAATACACCAAATAATGCCGGTGACTAACGTTGCTAGCGTTAGGATCAGGGCAAAAGTGTTAGCCATTTAGACTCCTTACAACCTTATTAATTGTCTTTACCAACATGAAGAATGGCTAAGAAAGCTTCCTGTGGTAACTCAACATTACCAACCTGCTTCATGCGTTTCTTACCTTCTTTCTGTTTCTGCAATAGCTTTTTCTTACGGCTAACGTCACCACCATAACACTTCGCCAAGACGTTTTTACGCAATTGCTTCACTGTTGAGCGAGCAATAATATGATTGCCAATCGCAGCCTGAATCGCGATATCAAACTGCTGACGAGGAATAAGCTCTTTCATCTTCTCGACTAATTCCCGCCCACGATACTGAGCATTGTCACGATGAGTAATCAACGCCAATGCATCAACTCGTTCACCGTTAATCAACACATCCACACGAACCATATCAGAAGCTTGGAAACGAGTGAAATTATAATCCAGTGAAGCATAACCACGAGATGTGGATTTCAATCGGTCGAAGAAATCCAATACGACTTCAGCCATCGGTATTTCGTAAGTCAGTGCAACTTGTTTACCATGGTAAACCATGTTGGTCTGCACCCCACGTTTCTCAATACATAAGGTAATGACATTCCCCAAATATTCTTGAGGTAACAGCATATGACACTCAGCAATAGGTTCACGCAACTCTTCAATATTATTCAATGCCGGCAATTTAGAAGGGCTGTCCACATAGAGAATATCGTGGCTCGTCGTTTCCACTTCATAAACAACCGTTGGTGCAGTTGTAATGAGATCAAGATCGTATTCACGTTCTAGACGCTCCTGAATGATCTCCATATGTAACAAACCAAGGAAACCACAACGGAAACCAAAACCCAGTGCAGTAGAGCTTTCCGGTTCATAGAACAGAGAAGCATCATTCAGACTCAACTTACCCAATGCGTCACGGAATGCTTCATAATCATCAGAACTGATAGGGAATAACCCCGCATAAACCTGTGGTTTTACTTTCTTAAAACCTGGCAATGGTTTTTCCGCAGGTTGACGGGCCAGCGTCAATGTATCGCCAACTGGCGCACCAAGAATGTCTTTAATTGCACAAACCAACCAACCTACTTCGCCGCAATCCAATATATCGCGGTCAACTCGCTTCGGTGTAAAAATTCCAAGACGATCAGCGTTATATACCTGACCGGTACTCATCACTTTGATTTTGTCACCCTTGCGTAAAGTACCATTTTTAATACGAACCAGCGAGACAACACCGAGATAGTTATCAAACCATGAGTCGATAATAAGTGCCTGTAACGGCACATTAGGATCGCCTTCCGGGGCCGGAATCTCTTTAACTAAACGCTCAATGACATCTTGTACGCCTACACCAGTTTTGGCTGAACAACGCACTGCATCAGTAGCATCAATCCCAACAATGTCCTCAATTTCTTCTGCTACGCGCTCAGGCTCCGCAGCGGGTAAATCGATTTTATTCAGAACAGGAACAACTTCAAGATTCATATCCAGAGCGGTATAACAGTTAGCCAATGTCTGCGCTTCCACCCCCTGCCCAGCATCAACCACCAACAATGCCCCTTCACAAGCAGCCAACGAACGGGAGACCTCATATGAGAAGTCAACGTGCCCTGGCGTGTCGATAAAGTTTAATTGATAGAGCTGCCCATCATTGGCTTGGTAATCCAAAGTGACACTCTGTGCCTTGATGGTGATACCGCGCTCACGCTCAAGCTCCATGGAATCCAGCACTTGCTCTGCCATTTCACGATCTGTTAAGCCACCACAAATTTGAATAATACGGTCAGATAACGTCGACTTACCGTGGTCAATGTGAGCAATAATGGAGAAATTTCGTATTTGCTTCATTATAAATATTTTTCTGCCTTGGTATTTCTGAATCATTCGCCTAATGGACACACAGAGGGACATAAAGCGACGGTTTATAGGTCGGCCACTGGCCTGAAAGGCTGTATTCTACATGCCAAACCTGTGAAAACCTAGTCATGCCTGTGGCTTTAAGTATGATCAGTCAATTAAAAGTTCTGTATGATTAAAACAGATTTATTCCGGATGCTGAACACGAATTACATCAGGAGGCAAACCAATTTGTAAAACTGTCGGTTGGTATTCCTGCTGATTATCCCAATAAGTGGCAACTCTGCGGGCAAGGAAAAAACCTGCGATTCCTCCCAAAACGCCGCCACAAAACACCCATAATTGATTGGTCACCCATAATTGAAAAAGTGCACCACCAAGGAATAGTCCAATAAGTGGGGTTAGATAAACCAGCAACGCTGAACGCAATAAGCTTCCTTCAGGGATACCAATTTCCACTTTCTGCCCTGGTTGCAACGGCTGTAAAATCTCAAGTTCGAGTTGATGAATGTCATCAGGCCCTAATTTATTCAGTAAATAAGAGCCACACGCCGCACGAGCCTGACAACTACCACAACCAGAAGAGGAGCCATAACGTAATAATGCTCTACCCTGCTGCCAACGGATTACTGTTGCCCATTCTTTGACCATTAGTCAGTTCCCATAAATGCAACACCTGCGGCAATATACTTGGCAGTTGCCAGTGGCAATTCACCAATAATAGTAACCTCCTTTGCCCCACGTATTACGCTATAAATCGTTGGGTGCCCACGACGAAGAGGATATTCTAATTTACTGGTTTTGTCAGCGTTAGTCACATTCACTGAAAAACTAAATAAACCATCGCTGAACATAATAGACTCGAGCGAATCAGTATTTGATAGTTTACGCCGATTACGCGAAACCTCAGTGAAACCATCCGGCAATTTACCTAATTTCCAATTGAATACCACTTTCTCTGACGATGGAATGACCAGCATTGGTGGCATATTCAGGTGAGTAATAATACTCATTGCACCATAGACATCCCCACCTATTGTAGAAGAAACAACCCGAAATTGCTCAAGTGTTTCACTATCACGATCAAGTAAATCAATACGTAATGGTAAATGGTTTTCTTCATCGATAAGCAAAATGTAATTATAACGTACTTCATCTTTGGAAATGATGCGTACAACCCGGCAAGGTCTGTCACCGATATGAGTACGACCAACGTCGATAAAATTGTAGTATTTTTTCAACTGAGTGAAATCAGCAAAAACAACTGCCGGTAAATAATCAATAATATGATCGCCGCTAAGACTGAAAGCATCCAGTCCAGGTTCAAAATAGCTAATCTCATTACCACGCTGGACAATCTCCCTGCGGGAACCATCCATCTGCATAATTTGAGCAATGGGAATACCATTGATAATGGCATGGCGATAACGAGCTGAGACGATAGCCTGCTGGCTGAGATTAATAAAAGCAAGCTCATAAGTCAGGGACTGAGTGGCATTACCCATCTCCTGTAACAAAGCCTCAGCGCTACTGAGCTGTGCCGAGACTTGTAGAGGAGTAAACAGGCTGCCCGCCAGTAAAGAGACGGAAAACCAGATATGTTTCATTACTACTGTTGTGTTCCTAAAGATTGCGTTCCGGGAACCGGAATGGCAGCCTGTGGTGGAATTTCCTGTCCGTCATTTTGTTCAAAATGCACACGGCGATCAAGTTCATATTGTTGCAACATGATGTTAATGCGTTTATTACGCTCTTGCACCTGAATGCGCTGATCATGACCAAACATATCATCACCAGAAGGCACGCCAAAACTCACTGGGGAAGCCGAACCCATCATCGGCAGTGTATTAAATACTGGTGTATCAGATTGATATTCAAAATTCACAGCATCATGGCTATTGTACTGCTGTACTCCTATCAGTACTGCCAACGAAACACAGGCTGCAACACCCACTTGAGTAATTTGACTTCCCCAAGGGCGAAGTTTCTGCCAAAACGCCATTTTCTGCCAAGTCTCTGGCCGAGGCTGAGATTCAGAAATCAACCCACGGTTAAAATGAACAGGCTCTTTTTCAAGTGCCTGTGCAACCCGGCTCGCAATATCGATATGTAATACTTCAGTCACATCACCGCGCAATGTGTCACGGATCAAGTGGTAATTTTCCCAGTGTTTCTGCATTGCAGAATCTTTAGATAAAATACTAACGACTTCACTATCAAGAGTTTCGCCATCCATCAGTGCGGAAAGTTTTTCTCTTTGCATGCCAAAGTACCCTTCAGTATTATCCCACTATTTTTAGTTTTAAATCAGTGGTTGAATTTTATCATCAATGGCTTCCCTCGCCCGGAAAATACGGGAACGAACCGTACCTACTGGGCAATCCATAACAACAGCTATCTCTTCATAGCTTAGCCCATCTAATTCCCTTAGAGTTATTGCCATTCGCAAATCTTCAGGAAGAGATTCAATGGTTCGGAAAACCACCTGCCTTAACTCTTCTGACAACATTAAATTCTCAGGGTTCGAAATTTCTTTTAGTGCATTTGAAACTTCATAATTTTCGGCGTCACTGACATCCAAATCACTGGATGGTGGACGTCGCCCTTGAGAAACCAAATAGTTTTTTGCCGTGTTTACTGCTATACGATACAACCAGGTATAAAAAGCACTATCGCCACGGAATGAAGCCAGTGCTCGATATGCCTTAATAAATGCCTCCTGCGCAACGTCAGGAACATCACCCTGCGGAATATAGCGAGATACAAGGCTCGCTACTTTATGCTGATATCTGATCACCAGTAAGTTAAACGCTTTTTGGTCACCTTTCTGCACTCGCTCGACCAGCATTTGATCCGTTAACTGCTCGCTCATCCGAGGTTAAATCTCCCGAAGCAAAGCTCCACATTTGTATTTACTGAACCAACCATAGATGTCCTATTTCTCCGAGCAAGCAGGGCTTTGAGTAATAAAATTCTGTGAAGTTCAATTTCTGTCATCATTTTGTTGCAATCATAGCCTTTATCCTATCTGATAGGCTAACATGATTTTTACTCATCTTCTCCACACATCATCAATTATGCAATCATTATTCTCGCAACATTACAGTGATGTACTTATTATCGGCAGTGGTGTGGCTGGTCTATCCTTAGCTTTACGACTGGCTTCGCAATATAAAGTCACTGTATTAAGTAAGAGTATTCTTAGCGAAAGTGCATCCTATTATGCGCAGGGTGGTATCGCCGCTGTATTTGATAAAACAGACAGTATCGCATCTCATGTTGAAGATACCTTGATCGCTGGGGCAGGGCTTTGCGACAAAAGCGCGGTTGAGTTTATTACCAGTAACGCCCGCCATTGTGTAAAATGGCTGATTGATCAGGGTGTTTCATTTGATACAGAAACCCGTGAAGATGGAAAAAAACAATATCATCTGACTCGAGAAGGTGGTCACAGCCATCGACGTATTCTGCATCATGCAGATGCAACGGGTAAAGAAGTAGAAACCACACTAGTTGAAAAAGCCAAGTCTCATCCGAACATTATTGTAAGAGAGCGCTGCAACGCAGTTGATTTAATTACCTCAAATAAAGCCCAACTCAATGGCGATAATCGAGTAATTGGCGCTTATATTTGGAACCGCCAGCAGGAACGAGTAGAAACTTATCGCGCTAAAGTCGTTGTCCTGGCAACCGGTGGCGCTGCCAAAGTTTATCAATACACCACAAATCCCGATATCTCATCCGGTGATGGCATTGCAATGGCATGGCGTGCTGGCTGCCGTATCGCCAATCTGGAATTTAATCAGTTTCACCCGACCTGTCTGTTTCATCTACAAGCACGTAATTTCCTGCTAACTGAAGCTTTAAGAGGTGAAGGCGCTTATCTAAAACGACCAGATGGCAGTCGTTTTATGCCTGATTTTGATGAACGTGCTGAACTGGCCCCACGCGACATCGTAGCGCGGGCTATTGACCATGAAATGAAACGCCTTGGTGCTGATTGCATGTTTCTGGATATTAGCCATAAACCAACCGATTTCATTATCCAGCATTTTCCAATGATTTATGAAAAACTGCTGACATTGGGCTTTGATCTCACAAAAGAACCGATTCCAATCGTGCCTGCCGCGCATTACACCTGCGGCGGTATAGTCGTCGATCATCAGGGACGTACTGACCTAAACAATTTATATGCTATCGGTGAAGTCAGCTACACTGGCCTACATGGTGCAAACCGTATGGCATCCAATTCTCTGCTGGAATGTTTAGTTTACGGCTGGTCTGCTGCGGAAGATATCCAACAACAGATTGAAAAAATCGAAGAGATACCGGAACTCCCCTTTTGGGATGAGAGCCGTGTTGATAATTCAGATGAACAAGTCGTCATTCAGCACAATTGGCACGAATTACGCCTATTCATGTGGGATTACGTTGGCATCGTGCGTACAACCAAACGCCTGGAACGAGCACTACGCCGCATTAATATGCTACAACAGGAGATTCACGCCTACTATTCCAATTTCAGAATCTCTAATAATCTGCTGGAATTACGAAATTTAGTGCAAGTCGCTGAATTAATTGTACGTTGTGCACTGGAAAGGAAAGAGAGCCGAGGTCTGCATTTCACGCTGGATTATCCCAATTTACTGCCAGAGTCAAAACCAACAATTCTGACCCCCTGATCTCTGGCGGCAAAACCTGCTCATAGCTACACCCAGCGTGATTATTTCAATAATAAAGATAGAAATCCGTCACCAGTTGCTGAAATTCCGGCGTATATACACCATCTGGCTGACGGATGGTCAATTCACCGATGAAACTCGTATTTTCTTTACGAGAAAGTGCCAACAACATCCGATGAAATGGTTTACCTTTTCTATCGCGAATATTAACCCGGTCATGGGAAAACCAGCCTTGCTGACACGCCATTGTTTCGAATAACTCACCAATAGCATATGGCAATACCACACAGAACAAGCCATCTGGCGAGACTAACTTTTCTGCGTATTGCAATAACCGCCGATGAGTCAGAGAGCCAGTATAACGAGCCTGCTCCCTTACCTCATTCCGGCAAGCAACAGCTGGCTCAAAATAAGGTGGATTACTAACAATCAGGTCATAACATTGTGAATATCGATCAGCAAAATCACTAATATCCTGATGATAAACATTTACTTTTCTCTGCCATGGAGACTGTTCCACATTCTCTCGTGCTTGAAATACAGCGTTTATATCCAGTTCCACCGCATCAATTTTTGCATTTTCATCGGTGCGTTGTGCCAACATCAGAGCAATCAACCCACTACCACAGCCAATATCCAAAATCGCTTTTTTGTCACTAACTGAAGCCCATGCACCCAATAGAACACCATCAGTCCCCACTTTCATCGCGCACCGATCATGGCCGACAAAAAATTGCTTAAAAGTAAATCCACCCCGACGCAGAGATCGTTTCTGTTTCAAATTAATAACCTACATCTGTCAGTACAAAAAAATTTGCTATTAGGATAAGGGGTATTATGTTCCGATAAAAGCTATCTGTTTCCCTAAAAGCTTTAAATAGATGAACAATACGCCCAACCTGTTTATAATCGGCGGCCCAAACAGAGGTATATGATGACTGCAACAAACTTTTCTGAACTCGATCTTGACGAACGCCTGCTTGATGCCTTAAATAGCAAAGGCTACTCCCGCCCGACGGCAATTCAGGCTGCTGCTATTCCGGCAGCAATGGATGGACGTGACGTTCTGGGTTCCGCGCCGACTGGTACAGGTAAAACTGCGGCTTATTTACTGCCAGTTCTGCAACATTTACTGGATTTTCCACGCAAAAAATCTGGTCCACCACGCGTTCTGATCCTAACACCAACCCGCGAACTGGCAATGCAGGTAGCAGACCAGGCAAAAGAACTTTCTGCCCATACCCATCTGGACATTGCTACGATTACTGGTGGCGTGGCATATATGAACCATGCAGAAGTTTTCAGTGAAAATCAGGATATTGTCGTCGCTACTACAGGCCGTCTACTGCAATATATCAAAGAAGAAAACTTTGATTGCCGGGCAATTGAAACACTGATCCTTGATGAAGCAGATCGTATGCTGGATATGGGTTTCGCCAACGATATTGAAACAATAGCCGGTGAAACCCGTTGGCGTAAACAGACAATGCTGTTTTCTGCCACTCTAGAAGGAGAAGCTATTCGTGATTTTGCTGAACGCTTACTGGAAGATCCGGTTGAAATTGATGCGGAATCATCCCGCCGTGAACGCAAAAAAATCCAACAATTCTACTATCGGGCAGATGATTTAACACACAAAACCGCCCTGCTCTGCCATTTACTGAAACAACCTGATGTCACTAAGTCCATCATTTTTGTTCGCAAGCGTGAACGTGTACATGAGCTCGTAGATGAGTTGCGTCGAGCCGGTATCAAAGCCTGGCTCCTTGAAGGGGAAATGGTACAGGCCAAAAGGACAGAAGCGGTTAAGCGTCTAAATGATGGCAGTGTCAATGTTTTGGTCGCCACTGATGTCGCTTCCCGTGGATTAGATATTGATGATATCAGTCATGTTTTCAATTTCGATTTACCGCGTACCGCTGATGTATACCTACACCGTATTGGCCGCACGGCTCGTGCAGGCCGCAAAGGTACCGCAATTACTTTAGTGGAAGCACATGATCACCTTTTATTAGGCAAAATCAGCCGCTATCTAAACGAACCCCTAAAGTCACGGATTGTTGATGAACTCCGCCCAACAACCAGAGCGCCAAATGAAAAAACCAGTAATAAGCCATCGAAAAAAGTACTGGCTAAGCGCAAACAAAACAAAGAAAAAAAGAAAGCCGAAGAGCTGAAGAAAAAAGTAAAAATACGCCATCGAGATAGCAAGAATATCGGCAAACGCCGTAAACCTGCTGGTAATCCAAAACCTGAAGCCCCAACCCGCAGCGATAGCGATAAGTAAATCTTTAAACGGGCCAATTGGCCCGTTGATTATAATATGCAGTTTCGCATAGTAAGATTATTCTGTGAGTAAATAAGCTCTCAGCAAACGCTTCTTTATTTCTATTAATAATTTATCAGGTATACCGCATGGCTGGGAGAACAGAGAGTATTAGAGCTTCATAAACACTATTTGTAGACGCTCTTGGTCCTGTTTCTGTACCAAGGAATAAAAAGATTTAGCGTTCCGCCCCAGAAAATACCGTCAAGCACACCATTACTAAAGCCAAAAAACAGATTAAAATGTAACGAATGCAACAACGCAGGGTGAATGCTTAACATGGCCGTAATAATAAACTTAACGATAAATGTGATAACAATCAGCGTCAGCGTGTTTCATAAATGACGTTATATATTCCCCAGACCAGGAATACTATTGGTAGTAAGAAAAGACGATCAATTCGCATTTCACGATCATACAAGGCACTAATCCCGCGCCTGATGAGAAAAGCAAAAAGAATCCAAACCCATATTGGGGTATCTTTAATAATGGTGGTCAGTGACATGTTATTTATATGAACGTCCCGCTTGCAAGGACCTCCATCGTTTTAACTCTGACAGATAGGTTGCAGCCTTAAATCCGGCTTTTTTGCAACCTTTCAAAGCTGCTAACCCCTATGTAATCCGCTGACTCACGCCTTATTTCTCCGACAAGCTTTAAGCTCAGAATAACATTCAGGTTTGGTGAGTCCCGGTCTTACCTGTCGTTGTCATCACGCTTGCTGCCAAAGCAACCTTTCTGTATTCACCCTTTTGTTAAGAGTTAATGTTTGTCTGTATCAGTGATTAATATGGTCTGACACTGACGTAATCTTTAGAACCGGACGTACAGAACTACCGCATCCGGCTCCCAACAGATCCGTGTCCCCACACACATATTCAGCAAGAACTGAACATTACGATTGAGCCACCGGTAAAGCATTCTCATACTTTGGTAGATAAACTGCCCAACTCGTCTCTAGTTATCAGATATGCCGTAATAATTTATCCAGCTTCTATCACTCTGATGACGATATTGAGGGCTTACCATTTGTCGGTGCTCAGGTTCTTCCAGAGGAAGTCCCTGAGTCCCTTCAATTTAGCGGCGAGACAGTCTTTTCAGCTGGTTAATTTCAGCCGCCAGTGTCCTTTCTACGACGGGACTTTTACCTACAAGATCAGTACAGCTTTGCCCAGCACACCATTCACTACATTTTTCCTTTGGCGAGAAAGATGTCTGCTATAGCAACTGACCATCAAGACGGTAGCTTATTAGTTAAATCCAAGATTTATTCATACTGACACTAAAACACCTGTAAAAATAATTTTTTCAACAATATCACATTAAGTAATAAAACCATTAAGCAACATATGGAAACACTATTTCATATATATATTCATACAGATTAACTTCATCCAAGATGATAAACGCCTTGATTGAATTACCAAACTCTAAATCAAAATCCCTTTTATCAACAATATTAATCACAATTTCAGCCGTACCGTTTTTTACGCCAAATATAGTCTCAACCTTCCCTTTTATTGCCCCATACTTGAGATAATCATAAGCATCCATTTTTAATTCTACGCTCTGTCCAATTTTAATCTTTCTAATATATTTTTCACTAACAACTCCTTTTGCTATAAAGTGATTACCATCAGGATATATAGTAAAAACCAACTCTCCTTTTTTTACCTGCTTAGGTCTGATGCCATTAATATTATTAAACTCAACCTTACCATCAGCTTTTGCAATTCCTTCTATTCTCAACTTACCATTCTTTATACTCTCTATCCGTGTGTTTTTTACATTCAATTCTGAGACAAGAACAGAGAGTTCACCTCTTAACTGGTTAAGCTCCATATCTAACTCTTTATATTTGGTTGCTCCAATTATGTATCTACTCTGCTCATCATCTAAACTGTATTTTCTTTTCTCCAAGTCTAATATATCAGATTCAAGATTAATCAAGCCACGACGTGATGAAAATAATTCCATTTTATATTTAATAATATCTTTCGTGGATAAATAATTATTATTATGCTTTAACAATTTATCTACAAAACTCATCTGTTCTCTGTAGCTTTGACTAAAAAAATCATAGTCATCTCTATGGTCCTTCAAAATAAAGTCTATATTTTTTAATTCACTTTCATTTTTATTAAACTTAAAATCTTCATAATTTTTTTCAATCTTCATCCGCTCATAGACATTATCTATATACTTTTCCATCGCATTAATTTTTGTATTATCTCGTTTTATATTTTGCAATAAAATAGATTCAGCCTCCTCTAAATCTGGATTAATCGCATTATAAATAGAATCTCCTTTTTTAACCACATCACCATCAAGAACATTATAATTTTTAATGTCTATATCCTTTTCTGCATAAAATAATACAGGTTCCGGTGCGGTTTTAATAAAAGCATTTTCTAAAACAACTCGCCTCTTTATAGTCACAACAAAAGATAAAGCAAAACATATAATCAGCAAAAAAACTGTTATACTTATAATCAATTTATATTCTTTATGCAGTTCTGACTTAACTTCATTATTAGAGTTTAATTTATTCATTAAAAGCCTCTAGTTTGAAGAAATCATAGTCTTTTTCACTTTTCAACTCTAACACTTCATGATTTTCACAATCAATAGTAAAATCATGAGCGACATAGAATATAATACAACCTTCTTTTTCTGAAATTAATTTACTTACGACTTTAGCATTTTCATTATCAACTCCTCTAAATATTTCATCAAATATCAATACCGATTTATCTGACAGATAACCTCGTAAAAAGAGTAATACTTGTCTTTGTCCTTCAGAAAAAGGGTTAACCTTATCACTAATAACGGTATCTAGTTTTTCAGGCAGGCTATCTATTGTCTGCCATAAATTTAATTTTTTAAGCATACTCTCAACTTTATTCCTATCAACGTCTCTTCCTAATGTAATATTTTCAATAATACTTGTAGTAAAGAGTATATCTTGTGGGAAGTATGCAGCGCATTGATTTATATGAATTTCAGGCTTAATAGTTTTATCAGAAACATAAAAATTCACAGATCCATTTACAGGTGGAATCAAACCAATCAAAGTCTTACATAAAGTTGTCTTACCAATACCATTCTGTCCTATTATTTTATATATCTTATTACTTTGAAAGGTAAGATCCGGAATTTTACAGACGATATTTCCATTAGTACCAATATGAAGATTCCTTACTGTAATTTCGTCTACACTAACAATATTATCATCTAATTCAGTATTCAATAAACTCTCATCTACAACATTATTCCCCATAAATTCTTTATACCTTTCAAGAGTAATGCTTGATCTTTTCAACTCCATAAAAGAAACTAAAATCTGCATTGTATGTTTTAGAGACATTTCTGTAAAAGCAATTAACGTCAACATTATACCTAGTGAAAAACTACTATATCTAATAATGCTAATAACCATGACACATCTAATAACAGTACCAATGATTGTGTTAACTGTTAGAGTTTTACTTTTCACACCAGCAACAAGTAATGCAACATTTTTCTCCCTATTCAAAAAATCATTCATCCTGTCAACACATCTATTCAGAATCCTGTTTCGATAATTATTGCCTCGTATCGTTTCCCTTCCTCCAATAATATCATCCATAATTGAAAGAAAATTTGATTTTATTTTAAAACGCTGCTCTTCTAAAATAATCATTTTCTTGACAGACAAAAAATAAACAACCACCAGCATAATTATTCCTAAGATCAAAAAGCTGACAACTAGAGGACTAACATATAGCACTATGATTGATAATATTAAAATCGTAATAAGCTTAACAACAATATCTATTAGCAGAGTCAAATAATACTTTTTAATATTTTGAGCATCATAAATCCTTTGAATCAATCCACCTTTATTATAATCATTCAATATAGATAATCTTGTAGTAATCAAAGCAAGTAAATATTTATCTAAATAATAATAGTCCAAATATTTTTCCAGTGATGCTCTAAAGCGAGCAGTCAAATAAGTTAGTATCATATTGAATGATTCATATAATAGATAAGATATCATAAAGATAAATAAAAAACGCAAGTCACCTGATGGTATAACCGCGTCAATCAGATACTGCATAAAAAATGCAGCAAAAGAACTAATGACACTTAATAGTAAAGAGTATAGTAATAAAGATTTTATATAACCTGTCGCAAAGTTATCCTTCAATGCCACATCCATTTTCATGCTAAATTCCTGGATAATATTAATATAATTTACAACAATGAAATAACCGTGAATTCAGCAACAAGTTAGTTCATTACCCAATTAGAAAACCTAATTAAAATACATATAGCACTATTTTGGAACATTATTTAGTTATCAACCACATTCAGTATGTTCATAATGCCCTGACTCACAAATTTTTCATCAGAATTTGTTTCACCACCAAGAAGCATAATAACCTCTCTATAAAGAAAATCTATTTCCTTAACTCTTGTTTCTATATGATTAGGGCTCATTGCCAGTGAGAAATGCTCAGCAAAACTTTCATCAATATCTTTGAGCTGGCTAATCATTTTGCGAAAACCTTGCAGTCCCCAATGACGATGAAGTCTGATATAAGAATCTGCAATATTGAGCAAAAACTTAGAACATGCAAATTCGAAAAATCCAAGGTCATCTTTCACTTGATGTACCTTCCGGTATAGGCTTTCAATTAGCAATGCACTTTTCCTTCTATTTTCTATAGAAAATGTTTCTACAATAGGCGACTCGACTATAGAATAGGTTTTTAGTTTCAATTCTCTTACTATATTTTTATTATCAAAAATAATCTCTGAATCCAACATATGCTTTATTGTTGGTCCATGCTTATAAGATAAAAGTTTTACTAAAGATTTTTCTGCCATATACCTAAGTTCAAATTCTACTTCACGATAGACTATCTTCTTTCTAAATAAATCAATTTCACTTCCATGTATAATAAGCAAGTCAATATCACTGCTTCCATTTTTATATTTACCTGTAAAATATGATCCATATCCAAGAATAGCTAAGACTTTTTCTTCTCTCTTTATTTTTTCTACAATTTCTTTTAAGCATTCTTTAATGTCGTCCATACTACCTCGCTTAGAGTATCTATCACGAAAAATATAAAAATCATTCACTGTAAACTACAACATATTTCACATCAAAACATTTCAACTATTTTAACTCGATTTCATTCAGGTGAAATCGAACATCGTTGGGTTTGTTCATATACTCTGATAATGGTAAGTTACTCTTTATTGTATTTCGTAATTGATCTAGCTTCTTAATATAATTTAATCTAGTTTCTGATTGGAATCCAGTAACAGACGATGTGGTAAGAGAGCTTTCTCTTTCTATCTTTACATAGAGGGGACGGTTAATATTCCTGACCTTTACACAATGAATAGCCCTAAGTAAAAAATCATCATCAGCAGCAATTCTAGTTGTACCATCAAAACCACCAAGGGTACGAAATATACTAAATCTAATTAACTGAGAAGGTTGAAAACTCAGATACTTCTTACCAAGTTGATGTGCAATATAAGGGATTCTATAAAATTTCTTAATACGAAATGAGTTAACCGTATGGAAATTTTGGTAGAAATCTATATATGAAGTACCTAATATATCAATATGACTATTTTTGTTCATCAGATCATACAGGCAATCCAGTCTCATTGGTACAGAATAGTCATCTGCATCATGAAAGGTTAAAAATTCAGTATCAATTCTATTGATGATATCATTTTTCAATCGATAAGTCCCGACATTAACATCACTCCTAAACAACCTAATATTTAAATTAGTTTTACTTGCTAAATATTCTAAAACATGTTGGAGCTGTATATAGTTGTCTTCTGATGAATGATCATCAGCAACTAAAATCTGCACATCACTCAAACAAGTTCTCATTATAGACTCAATAGCACTAACAATAAGTATAGGCTGATTATAATGGGGGATTAGTACAGAAACTCTACTCATGTGAGCTACTCATTCAAAATAATTATTAATTATTCAAATTACAATGAACACCTTCAACTACAACTCCAAATTGGCGAAATATCTTTATTAAATAATGTATGTACAGGTTTGGATGCCAAAAGAAAAAACCAAGCCTCACAATAGTAAATGGAATAATGAGAGCAGTAATCCATACCTTACTCAGGTCATTATTATTAAATATCCTATAATTTGTTCTTCCTACTCTAAAACTTCTTTTTAATACCCAAAAAATATTTGCACGATTTTGGTCATAGAATTCATAGGCCAGTGCATCATGGCAATAGAAACAGCTGATCCCAATTTGCTTTGCTCTATGGAAAAAATCCGTATCCTCTCCTCCTGTAACACCAAAATTCAAGTCAAACAACTGCTCTTTCATCGATTCATATACTCGGCGTACAATAAATACATTACAAGTGCTGACATTTATATCTTTAGAATCTGATACTAATAAGTCTCGGTAATAAAATGAAACTTTTTCCATCCATTTTCTTTTTTTATCCAAAAAAATAGGATAAGTGTTACCTTGTATCACATCAGCATTTGTCTGTATCTGGCATTCAATAAGCGCATCTAACCACCGAGAACTAACAATCTCATCATCATCAATCATAGCAACTGCATCGCACTTATATGTTTCAAAGGCCAAAGTTAACAGCATATTTCTAACTAATGAGATATTTTTATCTTCAACAAGAATGACATCAATATGGAAATTAAAATCATCTTTGATTTCATTGATCATGTTAAAAGACTCTTGCTGAGAAGAATCGTTATCTGCCACAATGGCAGTATAGTTATTTGATGTCTCTAATTTTTCAATGGATTTCAATAAACGTAATAATGATGAACTACGTTTATAAGTAGGAATAAGAATTGCTACTTGCCGTAACATCCATTACCTCCTAATAAATTTAACGATAATGAAGTCATCATGCTCTATCTTTCTGAATGTATTTTAAATTAAACGTATCTCTTAACCATTTAAAATCATTAATGGTTGATAACAAGAATTCCATATTTTCAATGTTTTCCTCATAAAAATGAGCAGCATCATTAGCTCCTTTTGATATCCAATCACCAAATTCTATCTGAGTATCAATTAAACTCCATGCCGTTAATCTTTCTTTACATATAATATCTTCTTTAGGATTTTTCCTTGGTATACTGAGTTTTATACATTCTCGAAAAGCAGCTCTCCAGGAATGGAAACTGCTTGTGTTAATGACTGTATCTGAAGCAACAATATTGACTACACGATAATCAGGGCTAAGAGATATGGTCATATCTCCAGAAAAATTTTTAACATCCTGAAACAACCTTTTATTAAATAATTTCACACCTCCATTCCCGTAGCATAAACGATTAACTGAGTTAACACTTCTCCATACATAAGTCGCAGTTGAGCATAAAGGTTCCACTGGTAACTCAAAGTTAAATTCATCTCTAATTTTACTGTCTCCGTCTACAACAAAGAACCATTTAGCCGTTACAGAATCAGAAGCAACTTTATGAGCGTTTAAGATACCATTAACACCATGAATTCTTTTTGCATCAGGAAATCTATTTTTCAAATGATTCCAATTAGATTCAGCACATGGTTCATCATAAGATATAAAGACAATGTCATATTTCATCTGTATTCATCCTTCAGAAAATTCCTCATTAAGTATTATGTTAGCTAAATGTTTACTTTGAATATTAATATTGAATTCATTCATTATTTTTTTATGTGCATTCTCCCTCATAATATTTTTATCTTTTTTACTCAACTCGTCTATATATGATATTTTTTCTGATAAAGCTACAATATCTCCTTCATTGACAAGAAATCCATTAACATTATTTTCAATTAACTCGGTAATCCCGCTATGGTAGGTAGACAAAACTATCTTTTTCATAGCCATTGCCTCCATTAATACCACTGGTATCCCTTCCATGTCACCAGAGTTAGATGTTTTGGATGGAAGTATTAAAACATCTGCGTCTTTCATAAAATTTAAGACTATGTGATGGGGTTGAAAACCATGCATTTTTATATGTTCATTCAAATTAAGTTTTAATATTAATTCATAACAATAATCATTGAGCTCCCCATCGCCAACAATGTCTAAAGTAAATGACACTTCACTGCTTATTCGTGCTAGAGATAACAATAAATCAGGCAATCCTTTTTTTTCTGTCAAACGGCCGACAAAAATTATCTTCATTTTTTCTTTATTAGATTCATTTGGATATAAACATGAAAGAGCATCAATATCGATCCCCAGATGTAGCACCTCAACATTGGTAGGATGACATCCTAGATTGATGATTCTATTACGCATATATTCACAAACTGAAAAAATTTTATTTGCTTGCTCAAATAAAATTCCGTAATGATTTCCCAGATCATTAAGACTCTTTTCTTTAGTCATTTCATATGCATGTAATACACTATATAGTGCACTCTTAATACATCCATATTTTTTCAATTGTGCCGCCATGATACTCGCCATACCAAAATGGCTTATAACGATATCATTAGGTTTTATTTGTGATGGATTGGATAGAAATTTAAATAACAAGCGTTTACGGTAACAATTTCGTTTAAACAAACTCATTCGAGAAAATAAATAACCAGAGATTATAGAAAAATAAATAAATTTAAATATTGCATATATAGGATGAACGTTTTTTATATCTTCTAGACAAACATAGGGAATTGTAGAATCATTGGCACAGATTGTATCACTAGATTTAGAAACAGATACAACTCTTACATTAAATCCTTCTTTCTTCAAACTGATAATCTGTTGATGTACAAAAGTTTGTGTTAAGACTGGATATTCTTCAAGAAAAAAAACTATATCACGCATAGAAGATCCTTTTCTTTTTCTACTCGTTATCTTTCAAGTTGCCTCTTTGTTGGCTGCACTCACTCACCCCGGTCACAGAATTATCTATGCTCCCAAGGATTCGCCCCCTTGCCGTCGCGATGCATCTTGAAATCCATTGGGTATATATGGTTAAACAGAGCCACATTAACATAGAAATTATACTGTAATCTATTCCTTTAATTTTTATCACAGCGGGTTTCATAGAAAATCCTCACATTGTCAGTTTATTCGTGGATAATTATTATTTTCAAATAGCAACATTATCAAAATAAGATTTATTTTTCCTATAGAAAAACAAACTCATTGTAAGCCCAATACAAATAGAAAGAACATGGCCTGGCTTCGGGTAGTGAGCATAAATAAAATCTAGAACTATTGCCGGCAGCATGGAAAAAACAACAGCAAACTTTAATATACTAGAGGTATGCTCTTTGACAAAAACCAACAGCAATGCAAAGGAGGATACACCCAAAACAGCTTGTGATGCTCCCGTACCAATATTCCAAGGGTAACTAACAAAGTTAGTGCTATAAAGAGTTCCCAAAGCACCAGAAGTAAACCATAAAACTAATAAAAATTTAGATCCAAGATGTTTTTCTAATAAAATTCCCAGTATGGAAAGTGATAGCACATTGTAGACCATATGCAGTTGTTTAACATGTATGAACTGAGAAACCAGAAGTCGCCAATACTCAAATTCATATAATCTATTTGGTGTTAACCCTCCATATTTCTCTAGATCTATAATACTCATTTTACCGATAAAGCTATCTGTTAATGAATATGAAACAAATGTGGAATAAACAATTGTCACACATACTATAAATACTGTTGTTATAGGAACTTTTTTAATTTGGAACATTCAATACTTCCTTCATAATCATTACATGACATCATAAATTATATCAGATAAATCTTTAAGTGTAACATCTATATCATCAATTTTACTTGATTCTATGTTACGCTTAAAGTTAGTAACAATCTCAGGATTGTCCAACCATCTTTTTATTAAGCTAGGCCCATTAGATTGATTTTCAAAACAAAAACCAAATTTTCTTTTGTTTGTCAACTCCACTATCCACCTTTCCATTGGTAACCCAGAGAAATGTACTAAAACTGGTAAGTTGAATCTAATTGATTCCAATACTGTGTTCGGACCAGATTTAGAGTATAGAAATGATCCGTTGTTTGTTGAAGCCTCTAGTGCCAACTTTAGATAATCCTTATTAGCTAATGTATTATAAATATATGCTCTATCTGCATATTTCCTATTTAAATCTATGCATTCATCATACAATTTCTTATTCGAAACAATAACCATGAAAATTTTAGGTTTCGAAGGATGTTCGAAAGAAGTTTTTAATACATCAAAGTAACCTTCTTCACATCCATTGCAGAGAATTAAAATAGAAGGAATATCCTTCTGCTCGATTTGATAGTTTGAAACTGGCTTAAATAATGGAACAGTCTCTAATCTATGAAATTTTTTAATCATATCAGAATTTGGGTAATAACTTGTAGTTCTAATCGTCAAATCACTACTAAAATGTTGATGTATTTTAATATCTAACAAACCAGGATTAGTTATGAAGTTCACAGTTTTGAAATCAAAGTCGAATTTTTTTTTGAATGCATGGACTACTTTTGCAATAACGCCTTTTGTCGATATAATTAACGATGGAAAATCATTTTCAATGACACTCGATAATGATTCATTTAATACCTTCTCATTATTGAAATTACTAATCCATGAATCAATATCATCTATCAACTCATCATATAACTTCAATTTAATGTGAGGGTCATAGTAACTTGCAGCAATCTCTTGCATCCTTAATCCAAACTTGCTGAACACAGGCACTAATTCATCAAAACAGATTAGCTCTGCAGAAAAAATCTCTTTACTGGCTAGTTCTGACTCAATTTTTTTTGCTGCTTCATAATTTCCCATTCTCCCCCAAGTTCTCATGCAAATAATCAATATCTTCTTCATTTAAGTAATACCCCCACAGTAACTCATTAAATAACGTTTCATAATTTTGCTACACATGGCCTTCTTCAACCCACTGTTATACATAGAATTATGGGTGGTATAAGATGTAGCACTATTTTGGAATCTTATTTAAGATAAACTCAAAATCTAATATAAATTCATAACTTTCACCTGATTGAGTTTTAATATATTTTCTAGGCAGGTTTCACTATCTAATAGTATTATTATATATATATGCTACAAAATTTTATCTAATTATCTAGTTGAACAACACGCACGATTAGCAACTAAAAAATAAAGTTTCTTGTTGTATGAATGATAAGTGCTCAAGAGAAATTAATTGCAAATGGTCGCCGTAACCCTCCAATCAAGTCTTTAATTCATACTTCCTTATCGCACGAGCAAGTCCGTCCTTCGTGTACGGACTTCCCGGTACTGGTGATTCAAAGCAAGTTGTTGCAACATGATTCATTCAAGCTCAGAAAGGACTATCTTCGATTTCATAAAAACAAGTGGAAAGTCAGATTATCGTATTACCCATTATAACAAGAATGCAGATAATTTATCTGATTAACTTAGTTCATTTCTATACTAAAAAAATCATAATTATTTACGATCCCTTTAGGATCTAGACGTTTCTTGAGTGCTAAAATTTTTATATAATCATCTCCATATGTTTTTATTTTATCTTCATATTTCATTTCATGCCATCCCGCAAGATAAGGCCGACCTTCATTTAAAATACACTCTTCTAATATTTGACTATGCAATAACTTTAATTTTTCATATTCTTCGCTTTCGCTTCTAGGAAACGTAAAGTACACCCCGACCCCGAATACAATTCCACTCATTTTTTTTGATATGGGTTCGAAAGGAAAGAACTTACTTAAACTAGGACTTTTCTTTAAAATTATAAGAAGCCTACCTTTATTATTTATAAAAACGTTATTGTTAATTACTTTATTTAATAGGAAATTAGCAAAAGCCATAATATTATTCTGATCAACACAATAATCTCCCCAAAGATTAACATGGTCTCTATTCCAGAGATCATGCCTATAGGCACCAAATGTTCTTCCTCTATAATCTCTTACTGAATGGTATTTGTAGCCAATACACCCTGTCACTTGACATTCTAATACCTTATTAACAATATTAATCTGATCAGAATTATTGCTGAGAACCATATTAACATAGTATTTTCCTCGGTATAATTGACATGTGACAGCTTCAATATTCAGATTGGAATATTCAGATATCAATATCAGAAAACTCAGTAAATGAAGAATTCCATCAAACTCTATCACATAAAGTATGTTCTCTACTCTTAATGGAATTGCTTCAAAAGTCACATCTTCAATAATACCAAGTATTCCTAATGATGCGAGTCCAAAATTATAAAGTTCGGAATTTGAATCTTCTGAACATCTATGCCTTTTTCCATCAGGTGTTATTAGAGTATACGATTGAATACATGATGCCTGACTGCCATATAGATATGAATCTTCTCCATATCCACCAACAGAAAGTGTTCCTCCAACAGTCGTATCAGGATGCCTAGTCAAGATAGGAAATGATAAGCCATTTTTTCTCAAAAAACACTCAACAGACAACCATGTTTCAAAAGCTGAAACTTTAAACTTATATTCATCTATTTTTTCAAATACCGGATTTTCGACTGATACTACTAATACAATTCCCTTTGAAAGCGATTGTGTACCAAAAGAATGCCCAACACCACGTATATTTATTGGTATCTCATTTATATTACAATAGTGAATTATATCTATTATTGAATCTGTATTTTTCACACAGACAACAGCAAGCGGTGGTATTGAATACATTCCACCAAAGTTTGTACAAAATGTTGATAAATATTCTTCCATCAATATGACATAAACTCCATGCAATTGATTAAGATCATTATAAATTGTCTTTTTTTCATGCCAAGTAGTATTCATTATTCCAGAACCTGATTTTATTCCATAGTTAGAAACCAAGGTATACTTTTATAAAAACCTATCAAAATAGAGGATATTTCGTATCATGCAGACTTATAGTATATTCTTGATTAAATGCTTTATACATACTAATTAGCACAATTTATCAAAGTGGTTCTGTAATATATCTGCCCACTCTTTCTTGAACCAAGGCGTACAAAACTCTTCATTATTATGAATATATTCTTGGACATCTTTAATATTAATAAAAAATCCTGCTGATACTTCTTTTGGGTTTTCCGTTGGTGGTGTATCAGTAAAAACAACAAAGACATGACATAATTCATGTTCATATCCTACATCTTTATATTTTTCTTTATATTGGAACTTATATAAAAATTTTGGCTCTTCATTTATTACAATACCGAGTTCTTCTTCCGCACGTCTCATCACGGCATGATAAATTTCTTCATCCGGTCTCGGATGACTGCAATATGAGTTAGACCAATATCCAGGCCAGAGTAATTTAGACTGTGCTCTCTGCTGAATGTATACCTCATTTTTTGAATTAATAATAAAGCAGGAAAAGGCACGGTGAAGATGATCACCGTTTAAATGAGCGTCTATCTTATTAATGCATCCGACTCTGTTATCATTCTCATCGACTAAAACCACATTTTCCATATTAGAGACTCCTCATTAATATATTCTTTCTTTATTTAATATGTTTATAGCATTGTTACTCCAATTGACTTCTTCAAATGTAGTTCCAATTGAAATAAAATCAGCACCAGAATATAACAGGTTATTTACCTGCTCAGTGTTTGATATTCCTCCACTAACAAACAACAGTGTATTATCGCCAACAATAAATTTTACAAAACTGCATATTTCATTAGAAATAACGCTGTTTCTTGAGTAAAGGTAAAAAACCTTCAATAAATTGAAATCTATACCTTCCAATGCTTTAGCAATACTTTCTGTTGAGTGATCTACAGTTTTTGAATAAACAAATTTTTGAGACTTTTTATCATTACCTAGAACAAGAGCAGCAGAACTGATTAAACAGTTGTCACCATACTTTTCAATACTCTGCTTGATGGACTCTCTCTCTAATGATAAAGAGCTATAGTATTCCACATTGGAATTTATCACTGATGTGGCAAAAAATGCATCTGCGTGAGGTGATGAAGGAAATCCGTTTGGTTTCTGAGGAGGAAAATGCGTTATGATCGGGATGGTTTTAATCTTTGATGCGGCAGCTATAAAGGGAGACACTTTCATCTCAAAGTTTTCACAATCCGTACTAGCTATTATACAAAAAGGAGCATATTTTTGAAAAGTTAATAATCTATTTATATTTATTTCATAATTAAACTTAAATGGATCGAGGATAGGGATTATTGACTTTCTACATGAAGACATATATTTACAAATATCCATAGTAAACCCTATTTTGACGTTATTAATTTAATGACCTAAATAGCTTTTCATAATACCGATACAGTTGGTCTATTTGATTAATATTCAAGCAGTGCAAGTCTGGTGCCTGATAGGCTGCAACAATTACGCCTATTGAGATAGGCTCTAACTCATCGCTCTGCTATGCATACAACTCCTGCTACACAAGGTGTTATACGAAGTGGAGCCCTATTTTGGAAAGTTATTTAGTTTGACAAAACAATTTTATTAATCAAATAAAGATTTTTTTTCCTTCAAACTTTCAGTTTTTTCCCAAGAATATGCAGACCATGCTATTTCTCTTAACGGATTTCCTAAAAATCTTCTAAAAAACAACTCAATCAATATGATTACATGCCATATTAAGAATATAAATTTAAGTATACTTTTTATAATCTTATCTTTAATAGGTACATTGATAAACATGGCAGGGAACAACCCATTGAACTGAACTTCTTTTAAATAATACAAGCACTTATCCAATGGATAATCAGCACAATAAACTATAGTGCTAATAATGGATCTACGTATACGAAAATATGTATCTTTGACATTCCCTCCAACATAATGTTGACATATAGACTCTTCCACGATCCTCATATTATTTTGAGGATTTTCTAATTTCATGTCTAATAATTCAAAAAAGAAAAAACCATCATCACAAATATATCTGGCAGGAATCAAGTTTTTTATTGATGAGACACCTACCATCATACAACAGCCATGTGGATATTTTGTTTTCTTTGTAGACATTTTATTTTTGGCAAAATTCAAAAATTTTGAAGTAGGATATTTTTTCGGTGTCGGGCATTTCAATGCACCAGAACTCCCTATAAACCCTCTGCGACGAAGATCTTCATACAATTGTAAAAATGCATCATCAGATAGAATAACATCATCATCCATCCATCCAACTGCTGAACAGTTTATCCTTCTTGCTAAAAGAACAGTTTGATTTATTGAATATGCTTTGCTCCTGATATCTGTAAGAAACAATATCAACTTGTCGTAAACCTCATTTTCATTCAAAAGCTTTTGAACACTATCAATAATATCTTCTCTATGACTATAGTTAGATTGAATACTAACCATTAATACAGAATTAAATTTGATGCATTGTTCTATTCCTCTTTGAATTGCTTCTAAGATCTCAGATTTATCACATCGTCCCCATAGTGTCGGCAACAATATGATACTATCTGCATTCTTTATATAAAATAATTGTGCACATTCCTTCAATTCTACTTCATAACAACGCTCATCACTAAAATATAAATATACATCTTTATGTTTCGAATAATTCCAGTCATTCCCTTTTACATAACATTTGGATAATTGCTTCTGCATTCTCTCAAATATATTCATCATCTTATACCCCAACAAAATCACAATATTCACATATTCCGACTCTATTTCTATTCTTTAATTGTTCTCTAATTTCATTTAAATTATTTGAATTCCATATCTCAAGAATGCTTTGGTGGTTAAGATCTCCTATAATGGCTTCTTCCATCCAATCCTGACAGCACAAAACAACAGTACCACTGAATGTTATTGTGAGTTCAGTAAATGGTTTTACACATGAATTATTTAGAAATACCTTCTTTTTTTCACCAATATTTCCAGCACGATTTGTCAAGCTTTCAGAATTATCTCGTGTTACAAATATTAAATTATCAGTAATATTCTCCTCCCATTTTTTTATTTTCTTCAATACTATTTTATCATCAGTATAGTCATTCACTATTAACTCAGCATATTGACCAAGCTCCTTAGCAATTGTTTCATTTAATAAGGAACCATTTGTCTGAATAATTATTTTTGCATTTGTTTCGTTTTTTATTTTTTGAGCCCAATCTATAATTCTCTTATCCATCAATGGCTCATTTCTAAAAAACAAACTGATATAACCATTAAAGTCTTTTAACTGCTCCACTATTTTATCAAATAGTTCTTGCTGCATTTTCCCTTGTTTCATTTTGACTTTATTTGTGGGACAAAATGAGCAGGAATAGTTACAGCCACTTCTTGTTTCTATTTGTATAATCTTAGGGAAATCTGGCACATCTAATTTACTACTTATTAATTTAGATAAAAATGACTCTATGAATTTTGATTTTATATACTTCCTATTTATACCACTAATTGTGTTTAGAACACCTTTTCTTTTTATTCGACTAAAAACATAGCGGATTTTTTCTTTATTTATAAGATTCATCTCAGTAAAATATCCTCTTTATAAATTTCGACTCAATATATTAAGTTAATAAGATAAATTATCTGCATTCTTGTTATAATGGGTAATACAATAATCTGACTTTTCGCCTGTTTTTATAAAATCGAAGATAGTCCTTTCTGAGCCTGAACACAACTGTAGGTATAGGAATAAAATCATGACATACGCTACCGCTCATGGATTACAGGCTCCAAAATCCTAGACAGTCCCAATAGTTATTCATGATAAATGTATCTACCTAGTCAATTTTGGCGCGCTACCGCTCCTAGACAGTTACCCAGTAGTTATAGAATTCGTTTTTCCTCTAAATAACTAATTAATGGAAATTTAAAGAAACATTCCATTAATCCAGAAATCAGCGTAGGGTAGATCACGAATAACTAACATTTATACTTAATTATTAAGATTAGTTTAAGATTTTTAAAATGCAAACGTGATGAAAAATAAATTTATGTGAGAACCTCTAAATACTTCCCTTAGTCGCGAAATTGAGCAAAATACAAACAATGTCGTTCCTGACAAGGTAACTTCATCATGATGACTCGCTGTTCTCAGCAAAAATATCCTGGTGCAGGTAATTTACCTAAGCGCTATGCTTACTTATTGGAAACATTAAGCATGTTTGAATTACCAGCGAAACTTCCTGACAGAAAATATCCGAGAGTAGTGAGGCGTAAACCACAAAAATACCCGGTAAAAGGGGAAGCCAGCCAGCTTAACTGACTGGCATTAGGCCAAATGGCCCGTTTTTATCTTACTTCAAATAATACCGGCTGACTTGCTGAGCTTTCAACCAATTATTTACTTTGTCATATTCAGCCTGCATCTCACGACTACGAATTTCTAACGGCGTGAGATTGAGATACATCTGGAATGTTAACTGCTGCTTGTTTTGCAATTTAGGATCAGCTCCTGACTTCAACAATATCAACACCAGTTCCGGTGAATTAATTTTAGCTGCAATATGTAACGGAGTATCCCCAATCCGATTAGCCAGATTTGGGTTAGCGCCTGCCGCTAGCAATAATTCAACCTGCATTTTTCTCCCTACCTGAACTGCAACATGTAAGGGGGTTGCTAAAGTAACAGAATGAATAACATCCACATCATGCGCTACTGATAATAAGGATTGGAGATAATCAGGATTACTAACTTTCGCCGCACTATGTAAAGCACTTTCTCGTTGTAAACCTGGTTGAGCAGGATCAGCCCCCTCTTTCAGCAAAGTATTAACATCATCCATTCGTTGATTGAATATCGCCCATTGCAACGGATTTATATTTTCGTCATTCCACTGACAATCCGATTCCGACTCAAGCTCAACTACTTCGCCGATTTTCATCATACCCCTTTTCAATTATACAGAAACATTCACAGCCGATTCGTTCAACATCGCCAGAGATTCTTCTTGCTGTTCATCATCTAAAGATAACCAAGGTTTGTATATCGTTAATAATTCCAACACCTTTTTAAGAGAATGTGCATTTAATCCACGCATCAGAGAAGGCAACCATTTGCTCGATTCTTCCAAGTCACCATTATATTTCAGTAAAATTTTATGCCCTATTGGCTGGGATACTGGCAGTTTCTGTTGTAATGTATCAAGCAAGTCATACTCCGCAACATAATGCCGTATCAATCCATTTTCAGCTATATTTCGGCCTTCTTGTGGTGAAAGCCCCAGATTTTTCATCATATTGTCGGAAACACCGGCTGAATTAAATATCACCGCAGGCTTTCCAACGGATAATGCAGCTGTTGCTGCTAATCCGCCCCCCAAAGAATGCCCAGTAAATAACATATTTTCCCCAAATGCCATTCTGGCAGTACGGGCTAAATCAACAGCCTGATGGTATTGTGCTTCATCAAACCCAAAACCTTGCCGTAAATTAGTCAGTATATCCTTTAAATCATTAGTACCTACAAAAGCAACGATATAGAGATCGTCATTACGATAAATACCCGCCTGAAAACCCGTTGTGTCATCCCTCAGATTTTTCGGTTCTATTCCTGCTTTTAATAATTCTTCATCAGAAAGACGAACATAATCACCAATTCCCATAGTGGTTCTTATATAGACATCATCAGAAATCAAGGCCAACATATAATCAATTTCATGAGATTGCTGACCACTAATCTGCTCAGCTTTAATTTCTGTCATTAATTTTAAATTGATGTTAATACTCTGCTCATTAACTAATGACTGGTAGATTCGATTATTCTGGCTAGTTGTTGCTGAAACAGAAGAAACTTCAATAGTTGCTTTCTTAATATTTTGGGTTAAAACAGCAGGTGGTGTAACAAGTTCAAGCTTATTCGAAACAGGCAAACCTGAATCGACTGAGAGTCCTATACCAATTGATAAACTCATAAACTTCCCCTAAGGATAGTTGAAAATAATTAGCTATTTAATTGGTGCAATTAATCTATCGGCAGGGAAGTAATATTAAGCCAACCAAATTATTACATTACATTAACAATGGTGATGAATTGTGATTTCCATCTCTGATATCAGCTCAGTTTCTACCTAGTACTACAGCCGTACTTATCCTGAGGGTGGGCTCCCGCCTCTGCGCCGGTAGTGACACTGCTGAGCACGGTACTGGTGCCTTCGCCTCCATATAGACCAATGCAGAATGTGTTCAACGACATCT